>JANMWU010000245.1:0-1531 GCA_031380785.1 Gemmatimonadaceae bacterium | reverse complement strand
AATTCGGCCATCGTGGTACCGGCCCACGCGGTGATGGTCAGATCGCCCGGGACGTATGCGATGATCCCACTCAGTGCGGCAAGAGACAGCGTTCGCGCCGCGTCAACCGGCGGGCCGGCGTCGCGCCACGTTCCGGCGCCGTAGATGCGCAGCGGCTCCCGTCGTTCAAGGGCGTCGTGCATCGCCGCGCGCACATCGTCCACCGTCTGTGGTCGCGCGATCTGTGCACTCGCGATCGCCGTCACGACGCGCGCCCGGCAGGTGACTGATGCCATTCCCGGCACGAATGCACTGGCACCACCTTGCCGCGGTTGGCGCGATGGTCAGGGTCGAACACATCGCGCAAGCGACACATTGCGGCGAGCGTATCCGCATCGAACAGCGCCGGCATGTAGTCGATTTTATCGAGGCCGACACCATGTTCGCCCGTGATCGTGCCGCCTTCGCGGATGCACGCCTGCATGATTTCCGTCATGCAGAGATGCACCCGGTGCGCCTCTTCGGCGTTGGTGCCGTCGTAGCTCACGCTCGGATGCAGATTGCCGTCACCGGCGTGGAAGATGTTCCACACCGCCACGCCATGTCGTGCGCCGATGGTGGCGATCTCCTCCAGCATCGCACTCAGTTTCGTGCGCGGAACGACCGCATCCTGCAGTACCAGATGCGATGCGGCACGACCCATCGCACCGAATGCTTTCTTCCGCCCCTGCCACAACTGCGCACGCTCGGCCGCATCGGCAGCGATGCGAACATCGCGCGCGCCATGCTCGCGGCAGATCGCGGCCACGGCACTGACGTCGTCCTCGAGTCCGTCCACGACGCCGTCCAGATCCACCAGCAGCACGGCAGCACAGTCGGTGGGGTAACCGGCGGCATAAATCGAGGACTCGACGATTCGCACCGCCGCGCCATCCATCATCTCCAGCGCTGCCGGCAGAATACCGCTCGCAATCACCGCACTCGTTGCCCGCGCTGCGTCCTGCAGCGACATGAAATCGCAAAGCAGCGTGCGCACGCGCGGTGCATTCGGCAGCAGGCGTACGGTGCAATCGAGTGCTATGCCAAAGCATCCTTCAGATCCGACGAACGCGCCGAGCAGATCGTAGCCTGGCGCCTCACCATGTCTCGACCCCAGCGTAACGATCTCGCCGTCGGGCAGAATCACTGTGCATTCGACGGTGTGATTGAGCGTCACTCCGTATTTGAGACAGTGTGGCCCGCCCGCGTTCTCGGCCACGTTGCCGCCAATCGTGCAGGCCGACTGACTCGACGGATCCGGCGCATAGTGCAACCCGTGGACGGCAGCAGCTTTCTGCAGCGAACTGTTCACGACGCCCGGCTCAACCGTGGCCACGCGATTCTCCGCGTCGATACTGAGCATGCGCGTAAGGCGATTGAGCCCGATCAGCACCGTGCCATCGGCGAGAGCGCCGCCACTGAGGCCCGTGCCGGCGCCTCGCGGAACGAACGGGACGCCCAGGTCTGCCAGCGTGCGCACCACGGCGATCAGTTCGTCTCGGGTGCCAGGGAA
>JANMWU010000155.1:0-14060 GCA_031380785.1 Gemmatimonadaceae bacterium | reverse complement strand
CGCCACTGACTGAGATCAGGGTCCGCTGTTTCCGGCAGCCCTAGGCGCGCCATGACGCGCGCGTCAAAGCCCTGTTCATGAAACGACAATGGAATCTGATAAATCGTCGACACATCGCGACTCTCGATCACGTTGCCGAAGTCCACGTTGCAGAAGAGTGCGATCTTGCGCTTCGTGTCATCGCCAAGCGGTCGTTCGGTTCGGCAGATGAGCACGTCGGGCTGGATACCGATTTCCATCAGCTCACGCACTGAATGCTGAGTGGGCTTGGTCTTCACTTCTCCTGCAGCAGCGATGTAGGGGACCAGCGTGAGATGCACGAACATCGCGTTCGCCTTGCCGACTTCGGTGCGGAACTGCCGGATCGCTTCCAGGAACGGCAGCGACTCGATGTCGCCGACGGTGCCACCGATCTCGCAGATGACGACGTCGTTCTCGGGCGCGATACGCTTGATCGCCGCCTTGATCTCATCGGTGATGTGAGGGATCACCTGCACGGTTGAGCCGAGATACTCGCCGCGTCGTTCCTTGGTGATGACGTTCGAGTAGATCCGCCCGGTGGTGATGTTGTTCGCCTGGCTCAGCGACCGGTCGAGAAAACGCTCGTAGTGACCGAGGTCGAGATCTGTTTCGGCACCGTCCTTCGTCACGAACACTTCGCCGTGCTGGAACGGCGACATCGTGCCCGGATCGACGTTCAGGTATGGATCGAACTTCATCATGGTCACGCGCAGACCGCGCGCCACCAGCAGCCGGCCGAGACTCGCCGCCGCAATGCCCTTGCCGAGGGACGAAACGACGCCGCCGGTCACGAAGATGTACTTGGTGGGCAGCTGCGGTTGTGCGAGCACGCTCATGCGGGGCTCCTGACGGCGTGAATGGAATCCCAGTGCGCATTGGCGCGCAGCAGGTCGTGTTCGGTGTCTATGCCGCCGACTTCAACCGGCGACGCGAGCGCGACGCCGATCGCGAAGCCGGCGGCGAGCGGACGCAATTGTTCGAGTCGCTCTATCTGTTCGAGCGGATGCACCGGCAGCGCGACCCAGGCTTGCAGTGCATCCCGCGTGTACGCGTAAATGCCCAGATGCAAGCGGATGCGCGCGTCACGCAGCGGCGCGTCGTCAGCGTTGCGCAGGTAAGGAATTGGCGCTCGCGAGAAGTACAGTGCGCGGCCGTGATCGTCGCAGACGACTTTCACCGCGTCGGGCGACATGAGTGCGAAGCCGCCCGCGGGCACGGCGGCGGTACCAATAGGCGCGCGGCGGTCACGCACGACGGCCACCGCCCCGCGCACGGCAGACTCATCTATAAAGGGCTCGTCGCCCTGCACGTTTACGATCACGTCTGCATCCGCGAACTCAGCACGACGGGCGACTTCGGCCACCCGATCGGTGCCGGATGGATGATCGGCGCGCGTGAGTACGGCGATGCCGCCGGCGGAGGTAATCGTCTGATGTATCTCGCCATCATCTGTGGCGACCACCACCCGATCAGCCACACCTAGCGCTGACACCCGCTGCCAGACGCGAAGAATCAGAGGCGCGCCGCCCAGCAATCGCAGCGGTTTGTTCGGCAGCCGCGTGGCACCACGGCGGGCAGGAATGATCGCGAGTACCGTCACGCGAGATCCCTCGTCGGATCGCTGGTGGCAAGAATCATTCCAGTAACGTAGACCCTTACAGTACAATGGCAATAGCACTGGGCGCTTGCCGGCCATCACTCGCACTTCAGCTCGATCGGATCACGAGCTCTGTCCCCTTGATCGGGTGCGCGCCAGTCCGAGAAAGTTGCGCAGCAACAGTTTCCCTCCCTCGGTCAGAATCGATTCGGGATGAAATTGCACGCCCCACACCGGATGCTCCCGATGCCGCAGCGCATGGATTTCGTCCGCGGAATCGGTGGCGCGCGCCGTCACCTCGAGTGAGTCCGGGAGCGTCGAAGGCTCGATGACAAGTGAGTGATAGCGCATCACCCGCATCGGTGACGGCAGGCCGGCGAACAAATCAGTCCCGTCGTGAACGAGATCCGACGTCTTGCCGTGCATGACCCTCCCCGCCCGCACCACCTCACCGCCGTACGCTTCACCGATTGCCTGATGTCCCAGGCAAACGCCGAGGATCGGAACCGTCGCGCCGTAGCGTTGAATGACCGGCACCGTGATGCCTGCTTCCGAGGGCGTGCACGGGCCTGGTGACAGCACAATCGCTTCCGGTGCCAGCGCGCCGACAGCAGCCACGGACAACGCGTCGTTTCGCCGCACGTCCAGTGTTTCACCCATCTCGCCAAGGTATTGCACGAGGTTCCAGGTGAAGGAATCGTAATTGTCGAGAATCAGGATCATGCGCGCGGATGGAACTGACGGTGAATCTGCTGCAGATAGCTGCGATCGACGTGTGTGTATAGCTGGGTCGTGGCGATGTCGGCGTGACCGAGCATGTCCTGCACGGCGCGCAGGTCTGCACCACCTTCCAACAGATGGGTGGCGAACGAATGGCGCAAGGTATGCGGCGTGACGCGCGTGGTGATGCCAGCCGCGTCCACATACTTTCGGAGCAATTTCCACGCACCCATCCGCGACAGCCCTCCGCCGCGGGCATTCACGAATAACGTTGCATTCGGCGCGCCGCGAACCAGCGACGGTCGCAGTTCACGTGTGTAGATCGCAACCGCGGCCAGCGCACGCCGACCGATTGGCACCAGTCGTTCCTTGTTGCCCTTGCCGACCACGCGCACGATGCGGTCCTCCATGTACACATCGCCGATGCCCAGCGTGAGCCACTCGCTGACGCGCAAGCCTGCGCCGTATGCCACCTCGAACAATGCGCGGTCGCGGAAGGCCAGGCGCTCGTCAAGTGAGATTGCGCCGATGATGCGATCGACCTCCTCCGGCGAAAGCACGTCGGGGAGCGTGCGCCATTTCTTTGGCGTCTCGAGCTGCTCACTCGGATCGTGCCTGATGTAGGACTCGCCGACCAGGAAGCGGTAGAATCCCCGCACCGCACTGACCATTCGGCTCACCGACGCGGGCGCGAGTCCGAGATCGACGAGATGATGAATGAAGCCGCGCAGCACGCGCGCGTCGATCGCCGCAGGTGACGGGGCGCCATGCATCGCCAGATACTCATGCAACCGCAGCAGATCGCGACCGTACGCTTCAATCGTGCGTGGTGACGAGCCTTGTTCAAGCGCCAACGCATCGAGCCACGCGTCGGCATGTTCGAGCGGATGCGATTCGGTGGCTTTGGTCATTCCGTCACCGTGCGCCGACGGCGCCACCAGAAGATGCCAGCACCGATCAGCACGATTGCAACTGCAATCCCTCCGCTGGTGCGCGTTGCACTGCTGATGAGAGACTGCAACTCATCGAGGTTTTGACCGACGCGAAACCCGAGCCATGCAATTGCTCCATACCAGATTGCAGACGCCGCAGCCATCGCAGGCAGCACGCGTGCCAGCGGGATCCTGAGCGCACCGGCGAACGGCGGCACAATCGCCCGCACGCCGGGCAGAAAGCGGCTGACGAAGAGCGCCCAGATTCCGTAGGTCGCGTACAGTTTCGCGACGCGCGCTTCAGCTGCGTCGCCACCAAGTCGTTTCATCAGCGCCGCACTTCCGTATCGTCGGCCGACGACGTACATGCCGACCGCACCGAGCACGTTGCCCGCCCAGATCGATGCGGCCGCGACGAACAGCGAGCCGGAACCGCGCGCCGCCAGGAAACTGCCAACGCCAACGACCGTGTCCGCCGGAAGCGGCGGAAAGATATTTTCGGCCGCGGCAACAACCGCCAGCGACAGATACAGCGCCCATTCAGGTAACGACGCGAGCCAACCCAGCAGCGCGTTCACGCGGCGCCTGCACGCGACATCGTGTCAGTTCGCCGTGCGGACCGGGATGAGCGTCGCGACAGCCATGCAGGCGAGCCCTTCGCCGCGGCCAACCCAGCCCATCCCCTCATTCGTCTTCGCTTTCACACTCACGCTCTCGGCAGGCAGGCCCAGGGCTGTCGCGAGTGACGCCCGCATTGCATCGCGGTATGGCAACAACTTTGGCCGCTCGACGATGACGGTCAGATCAACCTGCGCCACGCGCCAGCCGCGCTTCTCGGACGCATCACAGGCCAGCCGCAGCATCTCGATCGAGTTCCGTCCTTTGTTGCCCGGTTGGGTGTCAGGAAACAGCTCGCCGATATCGCCGGCTCCGGCCGCACCGAGTATTGCGTCAGTGAGCGCGTGGCAGACTGCATCGGCATCAGAATGGCCAACCAGTTTGATGTCACCGGCGATTTCGATGCCGCCAAGAATCATCGGGCCGCCGACGCCGAAGCGATGTGAGTCATATCCGATTCCGGTACGCACTGGCAGCGCGGGCGCAAAAGTTGACGGATACGTGACATCGAGCATCTCGATGCCAGCCAGCGGATCCGGGCCGCCGGGATGCCGAAGTATGCCTCGCGCTTCGGGGAACACTCCCCACAGCAATGGCGGGGTGACGCCAGACGCGGCGAGCAGTTTTCCGGCCCACGTCTGCTGGTCCTGCGCGGCTGCCATCAGGATGTCGGCATCTGAAATATCAATGGCGCCGCACTGTTCGGAGATTCGCCCAGCGCGCTCGAGCACGTGCTCCGGTGCGTCCGCAATTTCAGGCGTTAGCGCGCCGGTGCGCGCGAGGTGTATGTCGCGCCGCGCGTCCAGCTGCAGCGCAGCCGGGTTCACGCCAAGCAAGCGCAGCGCGGCCTGTGATCCCTCGGCGCCGGGTTCGAGCAGGCCGAGCAGCAAGTGCAATGATGACAACGCCTGATCACCAGTGCGCTCCATCTCCACCATCGCGAAATCAATGGCTTTGCGGGCAGTGGCCTGAAACCTGACGGGCATGATGAGCGTGTCGAAGAAAACGAACGTGTGCGGGCGGAACTGTGATCAGGCGGCGACGGCGATGGCTGCAGTCGGAAGAATTGTGTAGTCCTGCCGACGTCGCGCGGCGATAAAGCCCGCATCGGTGATCAATCGCTCCATTTCAGCGGTTGTTGTGCGATACGTGGTGTTCGCCGCCGATACGACATTCTCCTCGATCATCAGTGAGCCGAAATCGTTGCACCCATAACGCAGCGCCATCTGCCCGACCTTCATCCCCATCGTGACCCAGCTGCTCTGCAGGTTGGGCACGTTGTCCAGCACAATGCGACTGATTGCAACCGTGCGCAGATACTCTGTTGCATCAGTCTTCTGCATATGGGAGAACTCCGGCGTGTTCTCCGGCTGCAGTGGCCAGGTGATGAAAGCGGTGAATCCACCGGTGCGCGCCTGCAGTTCGCGCACGCGATCCAGATGCTCGATGCGCTCCGCCAGCGTCTCACCAAGGCCGTACATCATCGTGACCGACGTCTTCATGCCTTCCTGATGCGCGATCTCCATCATCTCGAGCCAGCGATCGGCACCCGCCTTTCCTGGCGCCGCGTAGTCACGCACACGTTGCACGAGAATCTCGCCGCCGCCGCCCGGAATCGAGTCGAGCCCGGCTGACTTGAGCTCGCGGATCACCTCACGCGGGTCCATGCGGAACAGTGTCGCGAAAAAATCGATCTCGCTGGGGCTGAAGCCGTGGATGTGAATCGGGTGATTGCGCTTGATGTAGCGCATCAGGTCCAGATACCACTCGAACGGGATGTACGGATTGTGCCCGCCCTGAATCAGGATCTGCACACCACCGAGCGCCTTCGTCTCTTCGATCTTCTGCCCGATCTGCTCGAAGGACAAGGTGTAGCCTTGGTTGTGCTTCGGGCGACGATAGAACGCACAGAAGCCGCAATCCGCCACACAGACATTCGTGTAGTTGATGTTGCGATCGACGATGTACGTGACAACGCCTTCAGGATGCAGCCGCTCGCGCACCTTATCGGCTTCGAGACCGAGTTCGAGCAGCGGGGCGTTGGTATAAAAGTCCAGGATGTCGCGCATATTTCCTCAGGCCGCGGAAAGAAAGACGAGCGGACGAGCAGTCACGCGCCCGCTCGCGTCGAGGCGGCGATAGAACTCGGTGAGTCCCCGCAGATGCGGGAGTGACAGCCGGTAATCCAATCCGGCGAAGTACGTCTCGCAGATATCGCGCGGCACGCCCGTCACAGTTGCCGCCTGCTCCGCGAGAATCGGCAGATGGCTCACTCCCCAGTCACGGGATGCGATCAGCCCGGCGTGCACGCTGAGCGCGTCCCCGACCGGCGTACTGCGCTGCGCAACCCAGACCGCGAAAACAAACGGCAGTCCGGTCCACTCTTTCCACTCCAGTCCGAGATCGACGTGATATGGATACGCCCGGCTCACGGCGCTGGTGCCGGATGACAGCAGCAGCGCCGCATCGCCGATGACAAGACGCGCGTCGTGCGCTTCGGACGCGAAATTGGCGATATCCGCGCTCTCGGCGTCCGCCGGTACCAGCTGGGGCGACACATGCCAACGCTCGCGCAGGAGCAGATGCAGCAGCTCGACCGACGTCATGCTGCTGCGCGAGACAAGCACCTTGGCGCGATTGAGATCGGCGATCGGCCGCTTGCTGAACAGCATCACACTCCGCACCGGGCCGTCGCTGGTGATTGCCAGATCCGGCAGCAGCAGATATCGCTCCGCATGCATCGCGTACTCGACCGCGCTGACCACGCTCACATCGACCGACCCGTCGGCCATCCGCGCGTTGAGCGCACTTGGCACGCCGTCGACCATGGTGGCATCAATCGACACGATGCCACGATCGATAGCGCCATACACCGGATAGGTGTTGATATAGGGGATTCGTCCGACGCGCAGCATTTCAGGCCGCCACGCTTACAGGCGCGTCGTCGAACGTCCGGAGAATGCGATAAAACGAATCGCGCTCCGCCGGCTGCTTCCCCGCCCCGCGTATCAGCCGCAACAGCTCATCAAGCGACATCCCCTGCTGCGTTTGCGCGCCCACGGCGTGGTAGATCTTCTCGCGCACCACCGTGCCTTCGATGTCGTTGACACCGAAGGCCAGTGCAACCTGCGTGAGCGCGGTCGAGACCATGATCCAGTGCGACTTGATATGCGAGAAGTTGTCCAGGAAGAGGCGGCCCACGGCGAGGTTGCGCAGGTCGTCGAAGCCCGTCGTAGTCGTTCCCTGGCGGCCGAGGGTTACTCCGAGCTCGTTGTCGTCAGGGTGATAAGCCAGCGGGATGAACGCCAGAAAACCGCCCGTTTCATCCTGCAAATCGCGGAGCATGGTGAGATGCTCCACCCGATCTTCAATCGTTTCGACGTGACCGTACAGCATGGTGCAGTTGGTGCGAATGCCCAGCTGATGGGCCGCGCGATGCACGTTGATATAGTCGGCGCCGCCAAGTTTCTTGTCGGCGATCACGTCACGCACTGCGGCGCTGAAGGTTTCGGCACCGCCGCCGGGCATTGTGTCCAGTCCCGCCTCGCGCAGCGCAATCAGCACGTCGGTCCATGACATCTTCTCGATCCGCGCGATGTGCGCGATTTCGACCGCCGTCAGAGCCTTGATATGCACCTGCGGATGCGCCGCTTTCAGTGCGCGGAACATCGAAGTGTAGTACTCCAGTCCCGCCTGCATATCGAGGCCGCCAACGATGTGAAATTCGCGCGTCATGCTGTCGGTGGCCTTTTCCGCTTCAGCCAGCACCTGCTCCAGCGAGTAGCGGTACGCGCCGGCTTCTTTGGGCAGACGGGCGTAGCCACAGAAGACGCAGGTCTTCCGCAGCACGCAGACGTTGGTCGGGTTGATGTGCTGGTTTGACGCGAATGTGACGACGTCGCCGTGTTTTGCGAAGTTCACCGCATGGGCGAGATGTCCGAGGCCGAGCAGGTCCGGCGAGCGATACAGCGCGATGGCATCGCTGGCTGACAGTCGTTCGCCGCGACGCACTTTTTCACCGATCGGGTGCAGCGCGACGTCGCGCAGTCGGTCGAGATGAATGATCGGTGCGGCGGGCATACGGTGACTACTCCTGATATCGTCGGACTGCGATCGACGCGTTGTGGCCACCGAATCCGGAACTGTTGCTGATAGCGACGTTCACTGTCCGTTCCTTCGGCGTGTTCGGTGTGACATCGAGGTCACATTCCGGATCGGGCGTGGTGTAGTTGATGGTCGGAGGTACGATTCCGTCCCGGATGGCGAGCGTACAGGCAATGAATTCGACCGATCCCGCCGCACCCAGCATGTGACCCGTCGCTGATTTGGTGGAACTCACACTCAATGCGTCGGCATGATCGCCAAACACGGCGCGGATGGCGCGGCACTCGTTGGAGTCATTCAGCGGTGTCGACGTGCCGTGGGCGTTGATGTAGTCCACGTCAGTCACAGCCAACCCGCCGTCGTCGAGGGCGCGACGCATCGAGCGCTGCAACCCCTCGTGCGCATCAGGCTGACCGGTAAGACTGTGGGCATCGCCAGTGGCACCGTAACCGACCACTTCACCATAGATCAAAGCGCCGCGACGCTTTGCGTGTTCCAGCTCCTCCAGCAACACCACGCCGGCGCCTTCACCCAGCACAAAGCCGTCGCGCGTCTGGTCGAAGGGTCGCGACGCATGCACGAAGTCGTCGTTCCGGCTCGACAGCGCGCCCATGCTGGCGAAGCCACCGATCGACATCGGTGTCACCGCCGCCTCCGACCCGCCCGCCAGCATCAGATCGGCGTCGCCGTACATGATGCTGCGCATCGAAATGCCGATCGCGTGTGCGCTGGTGGAGCACGCCGACACGGTGGCAAAGTTCGGCCCACGACAGTTGAACTGCATCGAGACAACGCCCGCGGCGATATCGCAGATGTACATCGGCACGAAGAAGGGCGAAATGCGCTTCGGGCCGCCGTGCACGTAGTTCGAGTGCTGGTCTTCCATCGTCTTCAGGCCACCAATGCCGCTGCCGATGATCACGCCGCATCGATCGGTATCGAATCCACCGTCAGCCAGTCCCGCATCACGCATCGCCTGCACCGCCGCCGCCACCGCATACTGCGTGTACAGGTCGGCACGTTTTGCTTCCTTGCGATCCATGTACTGCGTGACGTCGAAATCCTTCACCTCGCACGCGAATCGCGTGGCGAATTTCTCCGCGTCGAACCTCGTGATCAGGCCGGCTCCGCTGACGCCAGCGCGAAGTGCAGCCCAGGTCGTCGCCACATCGTTGCCGACAGGCGTAAGACACCCGAGACCGGTGACGACGACCCTGCGAGCCCTCATCAGCCCTGTACCTTGGAATTCAGATATCCCAGCGCGTCACCGACCGTACGCAACTTCTCGGCATCCTCGTCCGGGATGTCGATATCGAATTCCTTCTCGAACTCCATCACCAGTTCGACGATATCGAGACTGTCAGCACCGAGGTCCTCGATGAAGCTCGCTTCGTTGGTCAGTTTATCGCGCTCGACACCGAGTTCGCGCTCGATGATCGTCTTAACCTTCTCTGTATGATCTGCCATTTCCGCTCCGTGCGCTGGTTGAGGCGTGGGTGGGTCAGTCGAGGCCGGTGCCCCGGCCACTTGGACGAACTTTACATCACCATACCGCCATCCACCACGAGCACCTGGCCCGTGATGTAGGCGGCGTGGTCCGACGCCAGAAACGCCACCGCTGCTGCGACATCCTCGGGGCGTCCGAGCCGTTCAAGTGGGATCTGAGCTTCCAGCGCCTTCCTCTGCTCGGGGCCAAGGGCCGCGGTCATGTCGGTCGCGATGAAGCCAGGCGCCACAGCATTGCAAAGTATGTTGCGCGATGCGAGTTCCTTCGCGACTGACTTGGTCAGTCCGATCAGTCCCGCTTTGCTCGCGGCGTAATTCGCCTGGCCGCGATTGCCGATTACGCCAACCACGCTGCTGATATTGATGATTCGACCACTGCGTCGTTTCATCATTCCGCGTGATGCGGCACGGATGCTGGCGAACGCGCCGCGCAGATTGGCATCAAGCACCGCGTCCCAATCTTCGTCCTTGAGGCGCATCACGACATTGTCTTTCGTCATTCCGGCGTTGTTCACAAGGATATCAAGCGTACCGAACGCCGCCTCGACATCGGCCACCAGCGCCGTCACCTGAGCGGTGTCGGCAACGTCGCAGGCGAAACCCTTTGCATCGTGGCCGACCTCCGCCGCAGCTGCCTGCGCTTTCGCCAGATCCCGGCCGACAACGGCCACGCGGGCGCCGGCGCCGGTCAGCGTTTCAGCGATGGATCGGCCGATGCCACGCGTGCTGCCCGTGACGAGCGCGACCTTGCCGCTCAGATCGATATGCATCAGGCCGCCTGAAGCGCGAGCAGCGCATCCAGATTTGCTGCCGTCCCGGCCGGCAACACCGTCGCATCCGGAACGATTTTCCTGATGAGTCCGCTCAAAACGTGTCCGGGTCCGAGCTCGACGAAAGTGATACCTGGATAGTCGGCCGCGATGTGCCGGATCGTTTCGGTCCAGCGAACGGGCGCCGTCAGCTGGTCGCCAAGCAGCTGCCGCGCCGCCTCGGCATTGGTGGCCGGCAAGCCAGTGATGTTCGCGTACACCGGCACACGCGAATCGTGCATTTCGACATCAGCCAGCGCAGCTTCCCATCCGGGTTTTGCGGCGCTCATCAGGGGCGAATGGAATGCACCACTCACGTGCAGCCGCATGCACTTGCGCGCGCCATGTTGCAGCGCGAGTTCGATCACACGATCCACACCGGCGACTTCGCCCGAGACCACAACCTGTCCGGGCGAATTGAAGTTTGCCGGCACCACCACGCCGGCGTCCATGCTCGCGCGTTCGCAGAGCTCGCGCACACGCACCGTCAGATCGCCGAGGATTGCAGCCATCGCGCCGGGCCGTGCTTCACCTGCCGCCTGCATCAACTCGCCGCGCTTGCGCACGAGTCGGACGGCCGTTTCGAAATCGAATGTTCCGGCGGCAACGTGTGCGGTGAACTCGCCCAGCGAGTGGCCGGCGGCGGCGCGCATGCGCGAACCGAATCGTTCGCGGAGCAGGCGCCAGACGGCGACGCCGTGCGTGAGCAATGCCGGCTGCGCATTGTGCGTTTCCATCAGCGTGTCGGCGGGGCCTGCGAAACAGAGCGTCGACAACGGAAAGCCAAGCGCCTCATCGGCGTCGTGGAATGTCTCGGCCGCGATCGGATACAGGTCGACCAGGTCCTTGCCCATTCCTGGCTTCTGCGATCCCTGCCCCGGGAACACGAGCGCGATATCCATCAGAGCCTCACCACCATGGAACCCCAGGTGAGTCCGGCGCCGAATGCACAAAGCAGCACGGTGTCGCCGGTGCGCACGCGGCCCGAAGAAATTGCTTCATCGAGTGCGATTCCGATCGAGGCCGACGAGGTGTTGCCGAAACGATTCACATTCACATACACCTTGTCCATTGGGACACTGGCGTGTTTGGCCGTCGCCTCGATGATGCGGACGTTGGCCTGATGCGGAATGAGCAGGTCGATGTCCTTGCCTGTCAGGCGGGCACCATCCAGCGCGCGATCGCAGGCCTCGGCCATCATCCGTACGGCGTGCCTGAAAACTTCGCGTCCGGCCATTTTCACATAGCTGGAGCGATCCTCGAGGACCGGCAATGAGAACGGGTGTGATGCGCCCCCCGACGGCCGCCAGAGCAGCTCAGCCAGCGCCCCATCGCTGCGCATGAATGCCGAGAGAATGCCGCGCTTTCCGTCGCCGCGTCGTACGATCGCCGCGCCGGCACCATCGCCGAAGAGCACCGCGGTACTGCGATCGGTCCAGTCGATGATTGCGCTCATCTTTTCGGATCCGACCACGAGCGCCGTTTCGATTGTGCCGGCTGCAATCAGTCCTTCAGCCACCGTCAGTCCGTAGAGCCATCCGCTGCACGCCGCCGAGAGATCGAAGGCCGTCGCACGCGCCGCGCCGAGTGCGGCCTGGATGTCCACTGCCGTCGCTGGAAGGAGTCGATCAGGCGTAGCTGTCGAGAGGATGATGGCGTCGATTTCGGCAGCGGTGATTCCAGCCTTCGCCATCGCCTTGCGCGACGCGTCGGCACCCATACTGCACGTTGACTCGCCGTCACGCGAGATGTGGCGCTGCACGATGCCGGAGCGCTCGAAAATCCACTCGTGCGACGTCTCGATTCCGATGGAGGCGAAATCGCTATTCGTCATCACATGCCGCGGCACACTGTACCCGGTGCCTGTCAGTGCCGCAAACGGACGCTTCATGCCCTCGCTCCCTGCCGGCGCGTGTGCTCCGTGTGACCGGATGGTCCGCGCGGCACGATGTCAGCCCGGCACGCCGAGCCGACGCCCGATGTGTTCGGACATCTGCGACTCGGTCGCGCGAACAGCGACGTTGACGGCGTTCTTGATGGCACGCGGCGATGAACTGCCGTGCGCAATGATGCTCACGCCTTTTACACCGAGCAGCGGCGCACCGCCGTAGTTCGACGCGTCAAGGTGCGCGAGGCCCTTCATCAGCTCGTGCGGGTCGGCGTGCGTCGAGTCGGCGATCATGCGGATCAGCGTCGGCGCGAGCCCCTCGTAGAACTTGAGGATCACATTCCCGGTGAATCCGTCGCAGACGACCACATCAAAGGGCCCGCGATCACAGCTGCCTGTTGCCACGTCGCGACCTTCGACATTGCCGATGAAATTCAGTCCGCTCCGCGCCAGGAGTTTGTGCGCTTCCTTGATGACGGCGTTGCCCTTTTCCGGCTCCTCGCCGATGCTGAGGAGGCCGACCACAGGATTGATGCGGCCGAGAATGTCTTCGGCGTACACGAGGCCCAGGCGCGCGAAATCCAGCAGCTCTTTCGGGCTGCAATCGACATTTGCGCCGCTGTCGAGTACGACCACCGTTTGCAGCGCGGTGGGAAACACGGTGCCGATGGCTGGCCGCTTCAGGCCGCCGTGCAGTCCGAGGATCTGAACTGACGCGGCCATCTGAGCGCCAGTGTTGCCGGCACTGACAAATGCGTCGGCGGCGCCGTCCGCGATGCGGCGCAAACCCACCGACATTGAGGAGTGTGGTCGACGAATGACCGCAGTTGGTTTGTCCGCCATTGAAACCACGTCCGGCGCATCTATGATGTCGATGCGATCACGGTGCGATGCCAATGCGGCGTATTCGCCATGGAGCGCAGTGGCAAGAGTTGACGAAACGTCCAACTCCCGACCGATCAGCTGGATGCGGTGCTCGGCTCCAAGCTCGGCCAGCGCGAGGAGCGCGCCACCCACCGGTGCGATGGGGGCGAAATCGCCACCCATCGCATCCAGCGCGATCCGGGCCAAGGGTCAGCCTTCCCGGGCCGCAATCCGCTGCTCACCGCCATAGTATCCGCATTCGTCGCAGACACGATGGGGACGTTTCATGCTCGAGCACTGCGGACACTTCTGAATGACGATCCGCGGTGCAACCTTGTGCGTGTTTCTGAGACGCTTGCGCTGCTTGGATGTCCTGCGCTTCGGTACGGCCATGGTTCACTTCCCGGGAGTAAGTCGAATCAGGTTTCGGTCGCGCGCTCTTCCAGCGCCGCCCACCGCGCATCACCAACTGATGCGCAATTGCAGGCAGTCACATTGCGGTCGACACCGCAGGTGGGACACAGACCTTTGCAATCGTCACGGCACAACACGAACGGCGGGACTGCAAGGATCCACCCTTCGCGCACCGCTGGACGGACGTCGATCGTGCGTGACTTCGCGTCCAGCAGGAATACATCAGGGTCATCGTCCAGACCGTCTTCGTCATCGCTGACGAACAGACACTGGATCGAATCGCCTGCCCTCACCGGCACCTCTGTCAGGCACCGGGTGCATTCACCAACCGCCGTCCCTTCGAACTCGCCGGCGAAATAGTATCGCCCATCACCGGCACCCGAGAGCCGACCGTGCACCGTCACCGGCGAACTGGGCCGAACGTCTCCATCGATCCACACCGGGTCGTCGGGAGCGATCGACCCTTCCAGCGTGACGGCGTGCGCATCGAGACTGCGGAGATCCACTGACAGCATAGCCGCGTAAAATAGAGCTTCCTGTGGCACAGGACAAGTGCCAGCAGCATCGCGACTTAGCTCACCGAGTCG
>JANMWU010000099.1:0-17969 GCA_031380785.1 Gemmatimonadaceae bacterium | reverse complement strand
AGTCTGCGGCTTCACCTTGGACCGTCGATTTGCGGCAGCTGTTACGAAGTGAGTCCGGACGTCTACGGTGCGCTGACGGGCGCAGCCGTGGAGGTGCCTTCGCTGGTGGACCTCCGCGCCGTCATCGCCAACCGCGCCAGGCGCCACGGCGTACGAAGTATTGCCGTCTCCGAGTGGTGCACGCGGTGTTCAAACGACCAGCTCTTTTCGCATCGCGCCGGCGACACTGGGCGGCAGGTTGGCGTCCTGATTGCACCCGATCGGCGCAAGTGATGCTCCGACAGGCGCTTGAACGCACCTGTTCACGCGGTTATGATCCTCAGAGCAATTCGGTACTGCACTGCAAAGTGTGGGGGCCTCCCCGCACTTTTTCGTTTCTGTAAGTTCGCGTGTGAGAGGTCGGGAACGTGGCGGCACCCATCGCAGCGGCTGTGGAGCAGGTGGTCGAAACGGCAGTGACGCAGGCGGGCTTCGAGCTCTTCTCACTCACTGGCGGCGGCACCCGTAACCGTCCTCTGCTCGAAGTGCGGATCGACCGCCCCGACGGCGCCAAGGTCACGATCGATGATTGCGCCGGAGTCTCGCGCGCGATCGAAGCAGTCCTCGATGTCAGCGGGCTGGTGGCGGAAACGTACAGGTTGGAAGTGTCGTCGCCGGGCATGGATCGCCCGCTGCGGCACGCTGCCGATTGGCGGCGATTCGCCGGTCGCCGCGTTGCGGTGACCAGCGGGGCGCTGGTCGGCAGTCGCGTGGAAGGCACGTTGGTCGGGATCGATGACGATGCTGACGTCGAAACGGGCGTTGTGAAGGATGATCAGGGAGCAGAACATCGGGTGGCACTCGCCGACGTGAAAACCGCGCGGCTGGTTGTCACCTGGAATCGATAGAAGGCTCGAGGCGATCGCGATGGATATTCTGAATGCAATCAAGGAACTCACCAACTCCAAGCAGATGGATCGCGAGGAGCTGCGTGCGCTTTTGCAGGACGGCATTCTGGCCGCACTGGGCCGAAAGTTTGGGCCGACGGTGGAAGCGGAAGTCGACATCGACGAGACCAAGGGCGAGATCCGCATCGTGCGCTTGCGCACTGTCGCCGCCGAAGTCACCGATCCGATACGCGAAGTCACGCTCGAGGAGGCCCGCTTCCTTGACGAGAGCTTCGAGGTCGGCGACGTGATGGAGACGCCGATCGAATTCGCTGAATTCGGTCGCACCGCCGTGCAAGCGGCCAAGCAGCGCATCCTGCAGCGCGTCCGCGAAGGCGAGCGCACCAAGATCAAGGACGAGTTCTCGGGCCGGGTCGGCGATCTGTTCTCCGGCGAAGTGCAGCAGATCGAGCGCGGCAAGCTGGTGCTGATGCTGAATCGCCATCGCGAAGCGGAAGCGATCATTCCGTATCGCGAGCAGAATCATCGCGAGCACTATCATCAGGGCGAGACGATTCGCGCCGTGCTCAAAAAGGTTGAGGACACGCCGAAAGGGCCACGCCTTGTGTTCAGTCGCTCGGATCCGTTGTTCGTGCAGGCGCTGTTCAAACTCGAAGTGCCGGAGATTCAGCAGTCGGTGGTCGAAATCCGCGCCGCGGCACGCGAAGTTGGCAGCCGTACTAAAATCGCCGTGTTTTCGCGCGATGATGCGATCGATCCGGTTGGCGCCTGTGTCGGACTGAAGGGCGCGCGGGTGCAGGCGGTTGTGAATGAACTTGGCGGCGAGCGCATTGACATCGTTCCGTGGTCCGCTGATCCGGAGCGCTTTGCCAAGCTGGCGCTGGCGCCGGCCAAGGTGGCTCGGGTGTTCAGTGATCCGGCCACCAAGACCATCCAGGCTGTCGTGGACGAGGACCAGCTGTCGCTTGCGATCGGTCGCAACGGGCAGAATGTGCGGCTTGCGTCGGAGTTGACGGGCTGGAAGATCGATCTCTATTCGAGCCGTGAGTGGGTCGAGCGCACCGAGGGCGGGCCTGGTTTCGCGCCGCTGCCCGAGGAGCCGGTTGCCGACGTGCCGCTTTCGGCGCTCGAGGGGTTGTCAATGGCGACCGTGGCGGTGCTCGAGGCAGGCGGATATCGCACACTGAACGATATTATTGATCTCGAGCGTGGCGACTTCCTCAAGCTGCCAGGCATTGCACCGGCCGAGGCCGACCGGATCATGGGGATCCTGGACGAGCTCACGACCGACGACGCCGCCGAAGACGGTGGAACCGCGAGCGGAGCAGGGACCTGAACGAGCCGGAGTCGCAGCGCAAGCTCGCCGCACTCCTTGGCCTCGGTATCCGTGGTCGGCTGGTAGTGGTTGGCGTGGAGCAGGTGCGCGGTGAGGCAAAAAAAGGGACGCTGAAACTGGCCGTGGTCGCGCACGATGCGTCCCGGCACAGCCGCGAAAAAGTGGTCCCGCTGCTGAAGGCGAAGGGAATCGACATCATCGAGCGGATGTCGTCGAATGAGTTGGGCGCCGCTGTTGGGCGTGAGCAGACTGCGGCGGTGGGCATTACCGACGCAGGGTTGGCGCGGGGCGTTCGGGCCATCGGGCCCGACACCGGGCGCTCGGAGTGACTTTCGGAGGCTGGGTTTGAGCAAGTTGCGCGTCATGGATATGGCTGGCGAATTCGAGATCAACGTGGACGAAGTCATCGCCATGTTGCGCTCGATGGATGTGCCGGTGTTGAGCCCACAGAGTGGGCTGACCGATGATCAGGTGTCGCGGATCAGAGCCCGGTGGGAGCGTGAAAAGCGCGCCCGTCAGGCGAAAGCCGCTGCTCCTGCTCCCGCGGCTGCGCGTCGCCGGAAAGGCGCGACCGCACCCGCGGCTCCGCCAGTTGCCGCCGCGCCCGTTGTCGTCGCCGCGGCCCTCGAGCATCCTGAAGTCGGTGCGCCGTCCGTCCGCCGTCGAAAAGCAGCGGACGTCGCGGCTCAACAGGCGGTTCATGACGCTGCCGCTGCCGCCGAGCAGGAAGCGCGTGATGCCGTCGAAGCGCGACACGCCGCGGCTGCGGCCGCTGCCGCGCCTCCCGTCGTGGAAGTGTCGCAGCATGTGACGGCAGCGTCAGTCGACACCGGTAACGGTGACGCACCGGCCTCGGCTGCTCCAGTTGATGCGCCGCCGGCTCGGCCGGCGCCGATCGCAGGCGCGTCACCGACCACCACTCAGCCGCTTCCGACGCCGTACGCCAGCGCCTCGCCGAGTTCACAGAGTTTGTCGTCGGGCAGCGCGTCGTCGCGTCCGCCATTGCGGCCCGCCTCGGCCGGCTTGCCCGACCGGCCGCGCGCAGCTGGCGCTGGGTTGCCGCCGCGTGGACGCCCGGGTCAGAGCGGCTCGTTCGGTGGTCCACGACCGGTCGCGTCGGCGACGCCGTCGTTCGGTGGACCCGCCGTCCGTCCGCCTGGCGGCACCGGAGCTGCGCGTCCAGGCGGCGGTGCACCAGGCGCCGGCAATGCGGCACCGCGCGCGGGCGGAGATCCGCGTCGCGGCGGTGGCAAGAAGGGCAAGCGTGGTTCGGTCGATCAGGCCGCCGTTGATGCGAACATCTCGAAAACGATGTCCGCCTTGCGCGGCCCCGCACGACGTGGCCGCCGCTTTGATGATTCCGCATCGCGTGAAGAGCTTGAAGCGTTCCGCGCGGCCGCTGCCGAGCGTGAGCGCACCACGGTGCGCGTGAATGAGTTCATCACGGTTTCAGAGCTGGCGCAGATTCTGAAGGTGGCGGCCACGGAAATCGTCGGCTTCGCATTCAAACATCTCGGATTGATGGTCACCATCAACCAGCGTCTCGACTTCGACCAGATCGAATTGATCGCTGGCGAATTCGGATTCCAGGCGGTGAAGGAAGAGGAGTACGCTGTCGAGGAAGAGGCGGACAAGATTGTCGATGCGCCGGAAGATCTCGTTTCGCGTCCCCCGGTCGTCACCATCATGGGTCACGTCGACCATGGCAAGACGTCGCTGCTCGACTACATCCGCAAAGCCAACGTCGTCGCAGGCGAGGCCGGCGGTATCACGCAGCACATCGGAGCCTATCACGTCACACTGCCCGGTGGCAAGACGATCACATTCCTCGACACACCCGGTCACGAAGCCTTCACCGCGATGCGTGCGCGTGGTGCCCAGGTCACTGACATCGTGGTGCTGGTGGTGGCGGCGGATGACAAGGTGATGCCGCAGACGATCGAAGCGATTTCGCACGCCAGGAACGCCGGCGTGCCGCTGGTTGTCGCGATCAACAAGATCGATGCACCGGGTGCCGATCCGGCCAAGGTGCGGCAGGATCTGCTGCAGCAGAATGTCGTGCTCGAAGATTTCGGTGGCTCCGTTCTCGCCAGTGACATCTCGGCGAAAAAGGGGACCAACATCGAGCAGTTGCTTGATCAGATACTGCTGCAGGCGGAAATTCTCGATCTCAAGGCGAATCCGGCGCGTCGTGCGCAGGGAGCCGTGGTCGAAGCACAGCTCGATCCGGGCAAGGGTCCGGTTGCGACGGTGCTGATTCAGAACGGCACGGTTCGCGTCGGCGATGACTTCATCTGTGGCGTATTCTCCGGCCGCGTGCGTGCGCTGCTCGACGAGCGTGGCAAGGTTGTCAAGTTCGCCGGGCCGGCAATTCCGGTGCAGATTCTGGGTATGACCGGCGTGCCGATGGCGGGCGATCAGTTTGTCGTCGTCGAGGATGCGGCCGAAGCGCGCGAGATCGCGCAGCGTCGTGAGCGCCTCGAGCGTGAAGCGCGCAGCCGTCGCACCACCAAGTCGTCAGTGTCACTGGCGGACTTCATGGCTGCCGCGTCGTCGGGTGAGAAGCGCACGCTCAAGATGCTCATCAAGGCTGACCAGGGTGGTCCGGCGGAAGCACTCGCCGACGCACTGCAGCAGCTGTCGAACGCTGAAGTTCAGGTTGAAGTGATTCAGCGCGGTGTTGGTGCCATCTCCGAGAGCGACATTCTGCTCGCGAAGGCAGCCGGTGCAATCATTGTCGGCTTCCATGTGCGGCCGGACAACAAGGCGCGCTCGGCTGCCGAGCGTGAAGGCGTCGACATCAAGCTGTATCGCATCATCTACGAAGCGGTGTCCGACGTGAAGTCGGCGCTGGAAGGCATGCTGCGACCGGAGCAGCGCGAAGTGATCTACGGCGAAGCCGAAGTGCGCGAAGTCTTCCGCGTTCCGAAGCTCGGTGCGATTGCCGGTTGCATCGTGCGCAGCGGCATGATGAACCGGCAGGGCAAGATGCGCATCATCCGCGATGGTGTCGAAGTGTATGAGGGCAGCATTTCCTCGCTGCGCCGCTTCAAGGACGACGTGAAGGAAGTGAAGGAAGGCTACGAGTGCGGCATTGCCATCGAGAACTTCAACGACATCAAGGTCGGGGATGTGCTCGAGTGCTTCCGTACCGAGGAAATCGCGCGCACACTCTGAGGCGCATGATCCCTTCGGTGGCCCCCTCAGTGCTGCGCGCTGCGGGGGCTGCTGCGTCAGAGGCCCGGGCTTCCGGGCGTCGGTGTACAGGAGAGTCCGATGGCTGGAAACGAACGTCGCCCTGATCGGGTGGCCGCAGCAATACGGGAAGAAGTGGCACGGGTGCTGTCGCGCGATGTCCGCGATCCGCGCATTTCAGGCGCGTTCGTCACGGTGACGGGCGTGGAGGTCTCTCGCGACCTGCGCACGGCGAAGATTTTCGTCAGCATTCTGGGCGACGATGCGGCGAAGACGCTGGCGCACGAAGGCTTGCACGACCTGGCGCCTCAGTTGCGGGGACCGGTCGGTCGCGCACTGCGCCTGCGCGCGGCGCCCGAGATCTTCTTTAAAGTCGACGAGAGTGTGGCGTACGCCGCGCGCATCGAAACCCTGCTCAACCAGATCAAGACGCCGGTCGCCGGTGGTGAGCACACAGACACCACGAACGAGAGTACTGGCGCCGCCGACGATGCCGACCGCAGCGACTGACGGACTTCTGCTGCTCGACAAACCGGCCGGCATTTCATCGCACGATGCCGTGCTGTGCGCTCGACGTGCGCTCGGCGAGAAACGGATTGGTCACGCCGGCACGCTCGACCCGTTTGCGACAGGCCTGTTGGTACTGCTGACCGGGCGAGCGACACGCTTGCTTCCCTATATCCCGGGCGAGCCGAAGACGTACGACGCGACTTTCCAGTTTGGACAGGAAACCGATACTGAAGATCTCCTCGGTCAGGTGACGCGGCAGGCCACTCCGCCCGACATAGAGTCGGTGCGTTTGGCGCTGCCGCTGCTGACTGGACGCATCGACCAGGTGCCGCCGGCGTATTCGGCCAAGCGCGTTGACGGTCAGCGCGCCTATGAAGCCGCGCGCGCCGGTCTCGCGCTCGAACTGAAACCGGTCACGATTACCGTGCACGCATGGGAGGTTCTCGCGTGGCACGATACATCATGTGATTTCCGCATCACCTGTGGTGGCGGCACGTACATCCGTTCCCTCGCGCGCGATCTCGGGCGCATGGTGGGCAGCGCAGCGCATGTCAGCGCGTTGCGACGCACCACGGCCGGTGCCTTCACCGTTGCGGAAGCGCAACGCGTTGCAGACCTGGCGGAGGTGACGCCGCGCCTGCGACCACCGCTCGATGCGTTGCCACATCTGCCGCCGGTCGCGCTGTCGAATGACGAAGTGCATCGCATTCGGCGCGGACTCGACATCGCGGTGACCGGGGAACCGATTGCCGCATCGTCGCATGTCGCGCTGGTCGCCGCTGAACACGGCGGCCTGATCGCACTCGGCGAGCGTATCGGCGATCGCTGGCAGCCACGCGTCGTGATGCGCGATGCGTGAGGACGGCATTGCGTCCGGATTGCCATCAACCGTCACCCGGAGCGCCGTGACGGTTGGCACATTCGACGGCGTGCATCGTGGTCACTACGATGTGCTTCGCAGGCTGGTGACGCACGCGCGCGAAAGTCACATGGCGAGTGTGCTGGTGACATTCGCGCCGCATCCGAACGAAGTCGTGCGACCGAGCGCCGTGCCGATGATGCTCACACCGGGCATGGAGAAGTTTGAAGCCCTCGCAACAATCGGCATCGACTATTGCGTGGTCGTTCCATTCACCCGCGACCTGGCGTCGTTCACCGCCGCCGAGTTCGTGCGCCACATTCTCCGGCCGCGCTATCGGATGGAGGCGCTGCTGATCGGGCACGATCACGGCTTCGGGCGCGACCGCGCCGGGGGCCGCGAGCAGCTGATGGCCATCGGCGAAACGGACGGGTTTCGTGTCGAGCAGGTATCACAGGTGATTCTGCCGGATGGGGCCGTCGTCTCGTCGTCGGTCATTCGGAAGGCGGTAGCGGACGGCGATCTGGAAACGGCGCGCGCCGGCCTCGGGCGCCGCTACTCGCTCTCGGGCGTCGTTCTGCACGGTGATCAGCGCGGCCGGACGATCGGGTTTCCGACCATCAACCTTGGCACGCCGCACGAGAGAAAACTGCTGCCGCCGGCCGGGGTGTATGCGGCTATTGTCCAGACTCGCGGCGGGGCGTACGGCGCGATGATGAACCTCGGTGCGCGCCCCACCGTCGCTGATGCCCGGCAGACCGTCGAAGCACATCTCCTCGACTTCAGCGGCGATCTGTACGACCAGGCAGTGCGGATCGATTTTGTGGCGCCGCTGCGACCCATTCGCCGGTTTGATAGGCTTGCCGCGCTGAAGGAACAGCTGGCATCGGACAGGTTAGCAGCCCGGACCGCGTTGACCCGGTTCGGCTGAACCGGCTAGCTTACACGGCTATCCGTTTCACGAACGACCCCTCCTTCTTCCGCTGCAGGGAATGAACAGTCTGCGGTCCCGCCTCCTGCTGATTGCCGCCGCCATAGCGCTTTCAGTTTTCGCCCTCTTTCCCCGCAACACGGCGGTGAAGGAAAAGCGACCTGACGGCTCTACGCTCGATACCACGCGTCGGCTCTGGCCGCTCAAGTATGGTCTCGATCTCCAGGGTGGTATGCACCTCGCACTCGAAATCGACGAGAGCAAGGGCATGGTCGCTGACAAGAAAGATGCGCTCAGTCGCGCGCTGAAGACGGTTCGCAATCGCATCGATCAGTTCGGCGTGTCGGAGCCGCTCGTGCAGCAGGCGGGCGCTGATCGCATCATCGTCGAATTGCCTGGCATAGACGATCAGCAGCGCGCGCAGGATGTCGTGCAGAAGTCGGCCTTTCTGCAGTTCCAGATCACCGACAAATCGAATGCACTTGAGAAGTCGCTCCCTCGCATGGATGCGGCGATCAGAAGCCGGCATCTCGACGTCGCAACCGCCGGCGTGGTTGCGCCGAAGGGTCCGTCTGCCGCAGCACCACTCAGCGGATTGCTGACCGGCGACACGACAAGGAAAGCCGCGCCGGACGGCGCGAAGAAAGCGGCCCGTGATACGACCGCTAAAGCCGCCGCACCAACGGCAGACTCGGCGAAGAAGGATGCCAACGGCCCGTTCACGAAGCTGATTCAGGCCGGTCAGATGCCGGGGCAGTATTACGTGAAGGAAGCTGACGTGTCACGCCTTTCGCGTTATCTCGCCGATTCGGTTGTGCGCGCGGCGATTGCGCCGGGCAAGTCAATCCGTTTCGGCGCCGATACACTCGGTGGCACACCGGGTCAAAGTGCGTACCGCGCGATGTATGTGCTCGACACCAAGCCGATCATCACCGGTGAATACCTCACCGATGCAAAGCCCAGTCGCAACCAGCTCGAACCCGGCTACATCGTCGAGTTCGAATTCAATGCGGAAGGCGCCCGCATCTTTCGTCGGGAAACCGGACGGCATTTGCACGACAACATGGCCGTGGTGCTCGACGATCGCGTCATGACTGCGCCGACAATCAACAGTGCAATCGGCCGCAACGGCCAGATCACTCTCGGTGGCGCCGGTCTGCAGGAAGCCCAGGATCTGGCGTTGGTGCTGCGCGCCGGTGCATTGCCGGTGCCGCTCAAGGTCGCCGAAATCCGGAATATCGGTGCCAGCCTCGGTCAGGACTCCATCGACAAGGGCAAGCTCGCATTTGGCATCGCGATCCTGATGGTGGTGATCATCATGGTCGGCTACTACCGCTTCAGCGGAGCCATCGCCGTTGTTGCGCTCGCACTCTACGTCTTCTTCACACTGGCGGCACTGGCAGGCTTCGGCGCAACGCTCACGCTGCCCGGACTGGCCGGACTGGTTCTTGGCATCGGCATCGCCGTGGACGCGAACGTGCTGATCTTCGAGCGGATCCGCGAAGAAATGGACCGCGGCAAGTCATCACGCCTGTCCATTGACGAAGGCTTCAAGCATGCGCTGACAGCCATCGTCGATACCAGCGTTGCCACCATCCTGTCGGGCGCAGTGCTCTATCAGTACGGTACGGGACCGGTGCGCGGCTTCGCCGTAACGCTGGTGGTTGGTGTCGCCGCTTCGCTGTTCACGGCCATCTTCGTGACGCGGACCTTCCTCCTCCTCTGGCTCGACCGCACTGGCGGAACGAAGCCACTGAGCATCTGAATGCTGCGAATTTTTCACAACACGAAGTACGACTTCATCAAGTGGTGGAAGGTCGCCGCCATGGCAACCATCGGCTTCATGCTCATCGGTGTGGCGTCGTTCGCTGTGACAGGTGGCGTGAACTACTCGGTGGAGTTCACCGGTGGCACGCTGGTGCAACTCAAGTTCAGGCAGCCGCCCGATGCCGCGAAGATTCGCGCCGCGCTGGATGCGGCCGACATCCGGGGCGCCGAAGTGCAGCAGTTCGGCGGTCCGGACGAGTTCATCGTGCGCGCGCAGGAACCGTCGATGGTGAAACAGCAGGCCGCTGGCGCCGAAAAGGTCGCCGATCGCATCCGGAACGCCCTCGCGACGTCGTTGGGTGCGTCAGCGTTCACCGTCATGCGCTCCGAGTCTATCAGTCCGCAGGTCGGTGAGGAATTGAGTCGCAATGCGCTGATCGCGATGGTACTCGTCTCCGCCGCGACGCTCATCTACCTCGCAATCCGGTTCGAATGGCGATTTGGTGTGGCAGCCGTTGTCTCGACGCTGCACGACGCCATCGTCACGATCGCGTTCGTCAAGATCATGCATCTCGAAGTGTCATTGACCGTCGTCGCGGCGATCCTGACACTGCTCGGTTACTCGAGCAACGATACGATCATCATCTTCGATCGCGTGCGTGAAAACCTGAAGACGTCGGGCAAGGAAGTGCTGTACAGCGTTCTCAATCGCTCCATCAACGACACGTTGCCGCGTTCGATCATGACGCACGCCACGACCTTCGCCGCGTCACTGGCGCTGTTGTTCTTCGCTGGCGAAGTGATCCGACCGTTCGCGTGGGTCATGACGTTCGGTATCTTTGTCGCCACGTTCAGCTCGATCTACGTCGCGTCGCCGGTGCTGCTCTGGATCGAGGCGAAGTTTCCGCGCAAACTGCCGATCGGTTCCGTGGCACGTCCCGACGCCGGCCAGAAGCGCCCCAGCGCCATCGCTACGCGGTGATCCGGCACGACCGCACGTCGCTTCGACAGACCGCCGCCTTGTGCGACGGTTTTGTCGTTTGAGGCCGGAATGATTGATAGTCATGCGCACCTCGCCAGTGAGCGCTTCGACGCCGACCGGCCGCTCATGTTGCAGCGCGCCTGGGATGCCGGACTGACGCATGTGGTCGTGATTGGTGAGACGTCACACGCGGCGCGTGATCTGGCGCGCACTGATCCGCCGCGACTGTCGTTCACCACCGGTGTGCATCCGCATGAGGCGCACACCTTTGATGCCGATCGGGATCTGCCAGCGATCCGGGCACTGATTGCTGACGGTGCGGTCGCAGTCGGTGAGTGTGGTCTCGACTACCATTACGACCACAGCCCGCGCGACCTGCAGCTGATCGCGTTTCAGCGGCAGCTCGATCTCGCAGCCGATGCGAAATTGCCAGTTGTTGTTCACACGCGGGAGGCGGAGGACGACACCGCGTCCATGATGCGGGCTGCCGCAGCCGGCGGCGTGAGCGGTGTACTCCACTGCTTCACCGGTTCGCTCGCGCTTGCGCGCGCGGCGGTGGACGTTGGCTGGTACATCTCGATCAGCGGCATCGCGACATTCAGCCGCTGGGATCGCGACGACGTCGTGGCGATGGTGCCTGACGAGCAGTTGCTCGTCGAAACTGATGCACCGTATCTGGCGCCTGTTCCACACCGCGGCAAGCGCAACGAGTCGTCCTTTCTGCCGTGCACGATCGAGCGACTGGCCATCGTGCGTGGCACATCGGCAACCGAATTGTCGTCACTCACGGCGAGCAACGCGGCGCGTTTCTTCCGACTTCCACGCTGACCAGGGTCCGCGCTGACCGATGCTGACAGATCTCGAGATCGCGCAAGCGGTAACGCTGCGCCCGATTCGCGACGTTGCCGCCGAACTCGGACTGCACGAGGACGAGATCGACCTGTACGGTCGTTACAAAGCCAAGCTTCCGCTCGATATCGCGCAGCGTGCGGTGCGCGGCAAGCTGGTGCTCGTTACTGCCATCCATCCGACAGCGGCCGGAGAGGGAAAGACCACGACGTCGGTCGGCCTCGCGCAAGCGCTGCGGCGAATGGGGACGAAGGTCGTGCTGTGTCTGCGCGAACCGAGTCTGGGGCCGGTGTTCGGCGTCAAAGGCGGAGCCACTGGCGGCGGTTATGCGCAGGTGCTGCCGATGGAGGACATCAACCTGCATTTCACCGGCGATTTTCACGCGGTCGCCAGCGCCCACGCGCTGCTTTCAGCGCTGCTGGACAATCACCTGCAGCAAGGCAATGCGTTGCACATCGATCCGCGGCGCGTTACCTGGCCGCGTACCATCGACATGAACGATCGTGCGTTGCGGAAGTGTCTGATCGGACTTGGCGGTACTGCCAACGGCGTGCCGCGCGAAGAGCGCTTCATCATTGTGCCGGCCAGCGAAGTGATGGCAATCATGGCACTTGCACGTGACCTCGATGACCTGAAAACGCGTCTCGCACGCATCGTGGTTGCCAGCACCTATGATGGCACGTTTGTCACTGCCGGTCAGCTCGATGCCGCTGGAGCGATGGCGCTGCTGCTTCGTGATGCCCTGCGACCCAATCTCGTGCAGACGGCCGAAGGCGGACCGGCCCTGGTGCACTGCGGTCCCTTCGCCAACATCGCGCACGGCTGCAACTCGGTGATTGCAACGCGCTCCGCGTTGGCGCTCGGCGACGTCGTCGTCACCGAGGCCGGGTTCGGATCAGACCTCGGCGCTGAGAAGTTTTTCGACATCAAGGCGCGCCTGGGTGGGCTCACGCCGGCCGTTGCAGTGATCGTGGCGACCGTGCGCGCACTCAAGCTGCACGGTGGCGCGGCAAAATCAGCGCTGGCGACGCCTGACGTCGACGCGGTTCAGCGTGGCCTCGCCAACCTCGAACGACATATTGCCAACGTGAGGCAGTTCGGTGTTCCGGTTGTCGTCTCAGTCAATCGCTTTTCAACCGACAGTGACGACGAACTGGCGTGCGTGATGCGCAGCGTCCGCGAATCGGGATCGCGCGGTGCGCTGTGTGAAGTCTGGGCTCGTGGTGGCGCAGGCGGTGAGTCGCTCGCCACCGAAGTGCTCGCGTCGCTCGCTGACGCGACCGGTCACTTCGCACCGCTGTACGATGTGTCACTCGGCATCTGCGAGAAGATCGGCATCATCGTCTCCCGCGTGTACGGCGGCGATGGCGTCGAGTTTTCGCCGCGTGCCGAGCGTGCCATCCGGGATATTGAGCGGCAGGGACTCGGCGCTACGCCGGTGTGCATCGCCAAGACGCAGTATTCGTTCAGCGACGATCCTTCGCGGCTCGGTGCGCCGCGCGCGTTCCGCGTACACATTTCCGACGTGTACGCGGCTGCGGGGGCGGGGTTTGTTGTGGCTCAGGCCGGTGATATCATGACCATGCCCGGCCTCCCCGCTGTACCCGCGGCGGCTCGCATCGGCGTCGATGGCGCAGGACATGCCATCGGATTGTTTTAGGCTCCATTCTCTGAGGAATCGTCGTGACCAAGCGCGTGATCAGCACTCCCCATGCTCCGGCCGCCATCGGCCCGTACTCGCAGGCGATCGCGGTTGACAACCTGCTCTTCACGGCCGGCCAGATCCCGCTGGACCCCGCGACCATGACGATCGTGTCAGGTGATGCCGCGACGCAGGCGGAGCAGGTCCTGAAGAATCTCGCAGCTGTCTGCGAAGCAGCCGGAGCCACGTTGCAGGACGTTGTGAAAACCACCGTTTTTCTGCAGGAAATGAGCGACTTTCAGGCAATGAACGAAGTCTACGCGCGCCATTTCGGCGAGAACCGGCCTGCTCGCAGCACCGTCGCGGTGCGCGGACTGCCCCGCGACGTGCGAGTCGAGATCGAAGCGATCGTGCGCCTGCCCACGGCATAGTGGTGGTGCGCGTTGCAGCCTCCCGGCCACGCGCCGTGAGCCTGCTGTCCGGTGCGTGCATCGTCGCCCTGCTGCTGATCGTCGGTGCCGCGGCAGCTCATGCGCAGCGCGTGCTGCAGCCGCCGGTGCGTCGCGACAGCGTGACACCCGACACCACGCCGAAGCGGCCGCCGCGGCGCCTTCCCAACAGCATTCCGGACTCGTTGCTGCGGCCGCCGATCACGCCGAAAGCCGCATTTCTGCACTCGCTCGTGCTGCCAGGCTGGGGTCAGAGCGTGCTCCGTCGCAACACGGCCGCCACCGTTTTTTCGGCGGCTGAAGTAGGCGCGATTTACATGGTCGCCAAATCGCAGGGCGACCTGAAACGCGCCAGAGCGCTGGCGACGCTCGATTCGGTCACTGTCGGCGATCCGTCGCTGGGTGACGCCGTCACCCGCGTTCCGCCCGTCACACAGGCGCTCATCAACGCGCGACGGTTGCACGTTGAAGACTGGCTCGCGATCCTGATCTTCAATCACCTCATTTCCGGCGCTGACGCATACGTCGCGGCGAATTTGTGGGATCTGCCGGCGCGCGTGTCGATCAGGGAGACGCCAGCCGGTCACGCACTCGGGCTGCAGTTTCGCTGGTGAACGACGCGCCCATCGGAGTATTCGACTCAGGCATCGGCGGTCTCACCGTCGTCGCGGCGATTATGCAGGCGCTCCCGCAGGAACGTGTTGTGTACGTCGGCGACACCGCTCGCGTGCCGTATGGTCCGAAAAGTCCGGAAACAGTCGTGCGCTACAGCCGACAGATTGCAGGCTGGCTGCTCGAGCAGAATGTGAAGGCAATCGTGATCGCCTGCAACACAGCCACCGCCCATGCGCTCGAGACACTGCAGCGCGAGTGCCCTGTGCCGGTGATCGGCGTTGTGCAACCCGGCGCACGAGCTGCGGTGCGCGCCACACGCAACGGCCATATCGGTGTCATCGGCACATCCGGCACGATCAACTCCGGCGCGTACCACCGCGCCATTGCCGCGCTCTCGCCTGACGCCGATGTGGCAGGCGCGGCCTGCCCACTCTTCGTGCCGCTGGTCGAGGAAGGTTGGGTTGATCATGGGGCGACGCGACTGATCGCCGAGACCTATCTCCAGCCGATGCGTGACGCGCACATCGACACGCTGGTGCTCGGCTGCACGCACTATCCGCTGCTGACGCCAATTATTGCTGATGTCGTTGGCGGCGATGTCGTCCTGGTCGACTCAGCCGCGGAAACCGCGAACGCACTCCGCGACGTGCTTCACGAACGCAATATTGCGGCGTCAGCGGACGCGGTTCGCAGCCCGCACCGTTTCGTCGCCACCGATGCTCCGGACGCGTTCCGACGCGTCGGGCAAAGGTTCATTGGCCCCGCGCTCGACGAAGTCGAGACAACGGTCTTCGCCTGACTCGTTGAACTCGAGCAGTTCCAGCCGCATCCCGGTGAGTCGCAGATATCGCGGAACGTCGCCCCATCCGCCGGGATTCGCATATAGCCCGCCGTTCGGAGCGCGTGACAGCCCCGCCACATGCGAATGGCCGAAAACCACCAGATTCGGTCCTCCCGGAGCTGACATGCGCGTAAACGCGATATCGCGCAATCCGATGCCATTGTCTTCCGCGCTGTGCACTCGACTTGCGGTTGACGTTCCGAGCGCGAGCCGTGTCCCGAAGTCCGGATGGATCAGCTTGAACGCCCAGACCGACAATGGATGGCGCAGTATCGGCTTGACGCGCAGATAGCCCCGATCGGCATCCCCGCGCAGTCCATCGCCATGCTCAACCTGCAGATCCCACTCGCCCAGTCTTACTCGCAGAGCCGTCGTCTGGTAGGTCACGCCGACAGTCTCGCGAAGCACCTCGCCACCCCAGCAGTCGTGATTTCCGGCGATCCAGGTGATTGCCATGCCTGTGGCGTGCAGCTCGCGCAGCGCGCCCAGTACCGGCAGCGCGAATGACGGCATCGAGCGACGCCACTCGAACCAGAAGTCGAGGATGTCGCCGTTGAGTATCAGGGATCCTGTTTCGCCCCGAAGGCGCCGCAGGAATGCCACCAGCGCGTCAGCAGTCTCCGTCGGAGCAGCGCCGACGTGCGCATCAGACAGGATATAACACGGAAGGGAGAGCACACTTCACATTACTGTGCTGAGCATGCTTTGACAAAACCGCGCGCGAACCCCCAACTTCGCCCGTAGTCTCATTGCGTCTCACCACCACTCCGCCACGTGCCGCACGTCGTTCCCGCACTCTCCTGCGACATTGAACTCCGTGTACGGTACGCGGAAACCGATCAGATGGGCGTGGTCTATCACGCCAACTATCTCGCCTGGTGCGAAGTCGGGCGCACTGAGCTCATCCGCCAGCGCGGTCGCTCGTACGCCGAAATCGAGAGACTCGGCGTCGGCCTCGCGGTGTCTGACGCGGCGCTCCGTTACGTCGCACCGGCGAAGTACGACGATCTGATTCGCGTGACAACGACACTGACCGAGGTCAAATCGCGCTCGCTGCGATTCGAGTACGTCATTGTGCATGCTGAACGCGGTGCGAAGCTCGTCACCGCCAGCACAACGCTGATCGGGCTCGACAGCGCTGGGCGGATCGCGCGCCTTCCGGATGAATTGCTGCAAACACTGGGCATTTCCAGTGCGTGAGCCGTCGCGTCGATTCGCGTGCGTCGCGCTGGCGTTCGCGCTGCTGCAAATGCCGCAGCCGCTGGCGGCACAGCGTCGGCTGCTTGACAGTGCTGACGTTCGCACCTGGGCTGGGCTGCTGCGCGCACACGATGCGAGAGCCAGGGATACAATCGCGATCGATGCCGCGCTTCACTCGAACATACCTGAGTTGCGTGCTGCCGCAGCCCGCATTGTCGGGATGAATCGTGTGGCTTCACGCTACGCCATTCTGCGCGGCATGCTGCGAGCAGAGCGCGACAGCAGCGTGGCCAGTGATGCGGCATTCGCACTCGGATTGGCCACCGATAGTCTGAGTTGTGACGCATTGCGCGGCGCGCTTGCACGGCCGGCGGCGATGCTCGCCGCCGCCTGGTCGCTCGGTGAACTCGGCACACGATGCGGCGTATTCGGCGCGCTGCTCGATCGCGCGCGTTCGTCGGTGGTGCGCGCGGCATTGCTGCGGGTGTCGGTCAAATGGACTCCGTTCCCCGATTCAGTTGTGTCCGCGGCGTATGCTCGTACCGCCGTGCCTGGTGAACGCTGGGCTGCGTTGTACGCGTTATCTCGCGCGCGGCGCACTGCCGGGGCGCCCTTCTCCATCGCAGCGTCGCACGATCGCGATCCGCGCACGCGCGAGGTTGCAGCGCGGTTGCTCGCGTCAACAATTCAGCCAGCCGAGAGTGCCACCCGAATCGTTGCGCGGCTCGATTCCTTGCTCACCGACAGTGCGCCGCATGTGCGCGTTGCTGCGGTCCGATCAATCGCCAGCTGGAAGTCGCTTGCACTCGCGCCGCTTGAGCGCGCGTGGTCGCACGAAGCCGATGAGAACGTCCGCGTCACCATGGCGCAGACAGTGGGTAAGGTCGCCACCGACACCGCCGCCATCTGGTCGCTGTGGTGGAAGGCTGATACGACCCACATGGTGCGGCGCTCTCTCATCGCCAGCGCGTGGGAGGCCGGCGCCATTTCCGCACTGCAGTCGGCCGCGGGCGATTCGCTCGCAGCGAACCCTGACTTTCGCCTGCGGATCGCGATGATTGACGGCGCCGCGTCGAAGAACACCGAGTCGGAGCTGCGCGCAATCGTTTCGCGTTTCGCCGACAGCGATCCACGGGTTCGTGCGGCGGTCGTGTCCGCGCTGGCTGGAGCAGATCCTGCTGCGCGTGATGCGGCAGGGTTTCCGGCGCTCCGTGACAGCGCGGGGCGTGATACGGATATCGAAGTGCGAGCCGAAGCGCTCGCTGCGCGATCGAAATCTGCCAGCGCTTCCGATGTCTCAAGCGCTCTCGATGGGTACGTGCGAGCGGCCACCGACTCGACCAGCAGCGCGCGCAACGCTGCGCTCTCGCTGATTGACAGCGCGTGGCGCCGGGACAGCGCCGGTTTTTCAGACTCGGTTCGCACACGGCTTCAGCAGCTTTCGCCAGCCGTCGATCCGCAACTGCGCGCGCGCGTGACTGGCGTAACGCCGCTGGAGCACTGGAAATCCGCGCCATCGCCACCAGCGTCGCCACCTCTCAGCGAGTACGAGCGCATCGTTCGCAGTGTCGTCGCACCGTCGCTCAATGGACGCCCGCCAGTTCTGGTGATTTCGACGTCTCGTGGTCCGATCCGGATCACGCTCGACGGGGTACGCACCCCGATGACCGCGGATCACCTCAGTCGGCTCGCGAAGGCGGACTATTTTCGGAACCTGCGCTTCCATCGTGTCGTGCCGGCCTTCGTCGCACAGGGCGGCGATCCTCGGGGCGATGGGAGCGGCGGGCCTGGCTATTCAATACGCGATGAACTCAATCGCAGCCCGTACGTGCGCGGCGCGGTCGGCATGGCACTCTCGGGCCCGGACACGGGTGGCTCGCAGTTTTTCCTGACGCTCGCGCCACAA
>JANMWU010000939.1:0-2782 GCA_031380785.1 Gemmatimonadaceae bacterium | reverse complement strand
CGCGCAACCGCTCTGCTCAGCCTGCTGAGCCTGGCCTCGTGTCAGCGCGCGGCGCTCGCGTCGGGCGAGCTGCATCTTGGCGCGGCCGGGGCCTGGGAAACCGCATATGGCACCATGGCGCATCGCGGCATCGAGCTGGCGATTGAACAGATCAACGACGGCGGTGGCATCGCGGGACGACACGTGACCGTTGCCTTCCGCGACGATCAGGCCGATGGCGGGCTCGCCGCGGACATCGCCCGCGAATTCGTCGATGATCCGAAAATCATTGGCGTCATCGGCCATCTCAGCTCGACCGCAATGGTCGCCGCGGCGCGAGTGTATGACGGGCAATTGGCGTCGCTGTCGCCGTCGGCCACGTCGCCGGATCTGAGTGGCGTGTCGAGCTGGATGTTCAGACTCAGTCCCAGTGATTCCATGACCGGGCGCAAGCTCGGAGAGATGGCTCGCAAGCGGTTCGGCAAGCAGCGCGTCGCCATCATTTATGACAACACGTCGTATGGTCGCGGGCTTGTCGAACCGTTCCTGGATGGACTCGCCATGACACCGGTCGCGATGGAACCGATCGATCCATCCGGCGACAGCATCGATGTCAATGTTGCATCGATTGCGCGCCAGAAGCCCGATCTCGTGTTCGCCGTCGGTACCGTGTCGGGTCCACCGGTGCTGAAGGCGCTGCGTGCGCACGGCATCATGGTGCCGGTGATCGCGGGTGATGGCTGGAGCGGAATCGAAACGGCGATGGAAGTGCACGACGTATCGATCGCACTGCCATTCGCGAGCTCGGAGGAACGTGCCGACGCGAAGCGATTCGTGGCCGCGTTCCGGGCCCGCTATCACGTCGAGCCTGACGCCTACGCCGCGCTGTCGTACGACGCCGCACTGGCACTCGCGCGCGCCGCAGCGCAGGGGCAGACACGTGCCGGAGCGCGTGAAGCTCTGGCAGCACTGCGCGATACCCAGGGTTACGCCACCGGAGCGGTCCGTTTCTCCCGCGCCGGTGATCCGATCGGTCGCAGCATGCACCTGTTGCACATCGACGGTGCGACTCGCACGTTCGGAGCGATGCAGTGACCGAAAAAGTTCAGAGCCTGTTCGTCGCCCGCACCATCAGCGGCCGCCTGCTGCGCGCCTTTCTCGTGCTGGCGGTTCTGCTTGCCGGCGCTGGCGTGCTGGCGTACAACGCACTGCACACGTCTGCCGCCACCGCGACCGACGCACTGGACGTGATCCGGCGCGATGCACGTCTGTCGTCAGAGCTCTCGTCGACCGTTGCCGAGGAGATTCAGTCCGCCAGCGGCTATCTGCGCAATGGCGACAGCACGGCGCAGGAATCGTTCCGCCGACTGATGTTCCAGACCCATCGCATCACGCGTGCGATGAATCGCCAGGCGACCCGGGAATCCGATCATATTGCACTGGTGGCGCAGGTCGACCGCACGCTGTCTGGCGTGGAAGTCACGTTCACGCGCGCCCATCGCTACATGGAGATGGGCGATACCACGGCGGCGCGGCGCGAAGAAGCAGGCGTGGCCGGTGGCGTGCATCAGTTGCTTGGCGCCATCGATCGCCTTGGTTCACTCACCGAGCGACAAGTCACGCTGGTCGCCGCCGAAATGCGTCGCGAGGCCGAGACCCGCGCACTGGCGCTGCTGCTGGTCTTTGGTGGCGTGATGATCCTCGGCACGCTGATCGTCGGCGCCACGTTGCGATCGGTGAACGATCCGTTGCATCAGCTGGTGGAGCACGCCGATGCCCTCAGTCGTGGTGCGTTCGAAACGCGCACGCATACCCGGCTCCCGGGCGAATTCCAGAAGATTGCCACGGCACTCAACGAAGCCGGCACATCACTCGGTGTGCTGGCAGCGGCCACGGCGGCAACCGCATCGGAACTGGCGTCATCGTCCAGCGAACTGTCGCAGGTGAGTGATCGCATTGCGCACAAGGCAACCGAAGTGTCGCACGTGATGGAGAACGTGACGCGCGGCGCCGAAAATCAGGTCGGCATGCTCAAGAAGATCGACGCTGAGCTGGCGGTGAATGGCGAGCGCGCGATCGAAGTGCGACAGGAGGCGGGCTCGGTGGCGGCACTGGCCGAATCGATCGAGCGCGAAGCGATGGAGAAGCGGCAGACTATCGGGCGCGCGATGGCGGTGATGCTGGATATCCGCACCTCGGTGCAGACGGCGAGCCGCACGGCGGAATCGCTGCACGGCGTGACCGAGGGTATCGCGCAATTCGTGACGTCGGTTGGCCGCATCGCGGAGCAGACCAACATGCTGGCGCTGAATGCGGCGATCGAAGCGGCGCGCGCGGGCGACGCGGGGCGCGGCTTCGTGGTGGTGGCCGACGAAGTGCGCAAACTCGCCGAGGCGGCCCAGCGCGCGGCCGACGACGTGGCGCGCCTGACCAACGCCATCACCGGTCGTGTGAACGAGACCGTGAGCAGCATGCAGCGCAGTGCGGGATTGGTGGGCGAAATCGAGACCGTCGGTCGCGATGTTGGCACGGCGCTGGAAAGCATCTCCGCCTCAGCCGAGCGCACGGTCGCAGCGGCGGCAAATCTCAGTCAGATCGCGGCGCTCAACTCGACGCAGATGGCCAGTGTTCAGCATTCGTTGAGCATCGTCGCCGGCGACGCCGCGGGTCACGCCACCAGCGCCCAGCAGGCCAACGCATCAGCGCAGGAACAGAGTGCCGCCTGTCAGCAGATGAGCGCCGCGTCGCAGGTCCTGCACGGCCGCAGCAATCGCCTGCGCGCGCTGGTGGAAACGCGCGGCGC
>JANMWU010000937.1:0-1778 GCA_031380785.1 Gemmatimonadaceae bacterium | reverse complement strand
GGGATCGGCATCCGGATGACCGACGGGTGTCGATTGCATCTCTGACAGAAACCGGTCAGGCGCGACTGAACTCGTTCTTCCCGCAGCACGTGCAGCGACTGGTGCAGGCGATGTCAGGCCTCGACGCAGACGAACTGGCGGCACTGGGCCGGCTGTGCCGGAAACTCGGCCTCGCTGCCGCCGCTTCGAATCACGGACGCGCCGTTCACGCGTGATCGCACAGTCGGTTTTCATCTTCACATCTCCACTCACGAACAGACCCACACAATGACCAACGACACCGCCACCGAAGTTCTGACCGTCACCGAGGCCGCAGAGGCCCGCCGGTCGATTCGCAAATACGAGCCGACGCCGATTCCGCGCGCGCACCTCGACGAAATCCTTCGCATCACAAGCCTCGCGCCGTCGCCGTGGAATCTCCAGCCGTGGCGCTTTGTGATCGTTGAAGACGCCGCAACCAAGGCGCAGCTTCAGGCTGTCGCATACGGTCAGCCGCAGGTTGGCGCTGCACCGGCCGTGATTGTGATGTACTCCGACATGACGGACGCGATCAACACCGTTGAGGAGACGATTCATCCCGGCATGCAGGGTCCGCAGGGCGACAAGGCGGCCGCTGATATTCGCGCGACGTTCGCCGGCTTCTCCGATGCCGATCGTGCCGCGTGGGGCAACGCCGAGTCGAACATCGCACTCGGATATCTGCTGCTCGCGGCACAGTCGCACGGCTACAGCACCAGCCCGATGCTCGGCTTCATGCCGGACAAGGTGAAGGAGCTGCTCGGCCTGCCGGCTGAAGCGCGCATTGCGGCGCTGATTGCAATCGGCAAGGGAACCGAAGAGGGTTTCCCGCATCACCGTCACCCGCTCGAGCGCATCACGCGCTTCGTCTGACCGCACGATCGTTGGCAGCGCGCGGAGACAGGTGTCCACGCGCGCTGCCAACATATCTGGCGCTGATCTGAGCGCCGCACAGGAGCAGGTATGTACCGCACGTCAGGTCTGCATCATCTCACTGCGATCGCCAGCGATCCGCAGCGAAATCTGGATTTCTACGCTGGCACACTCGGACTGCGTTTCATCAAGCAGACGGTGAATTTTGACGACCCGGGCACGTATCATCTGTACTACGGCGATGCGTCAGGACGTCCGGGCAGCATCCTCACGTTCTTCCCCTGGCCCACGGCGCGTCGTGGTCGTGTTGGCGCCGGGCAGGTTGCCGAAACGCAGCTGGCGATTCCAACCGGCGCGCTGGCATTCTGGATTCAGCGACTGACAGAACATCAGGTCGCGTTTGAGGGTCCGACGCGTCGGTTTGACAGCGAAACAGTCCTCACGTTCACCGACTTCGACGGAATGCCGCTGGCACTCGTCGCCACCGACGCTGCCGCGTCGCAGCCCGGCTGGGATGGTGGCGTTGGCGCGTCCGAAGCCATGAGTGTGCGCGGCATGCACGCGGTGACACTGTGGGTGCACCGTCGTGATGCAACAGCGAACGTGCTGACTGGCGCGCTGGGCTTTCGCGGAATCGCGCGCAGCAACGACGTCGTGCGCTACGCCGTCGAAGACGCGACGCCGGGTACGCTCGTGGACGTGAAGGAACTGCCAACCGGTCCCGGTGGTACGGGCGGCGCCGGCATTGTGCATCACGTCGCGTTTCGCGCCGCCGATGACGACACCGAGTTCGGCCTTCGCGCGCAGGTGACCGAAGCGGGGCTGCCAATCACCGAGCAGATCGATCGCACGTATTTCCGCTCGATGTATTTTCGCGAGCCGGGCCA
>JANMWU010000935.1:0-1591 GCA_031380785.1 Gemmatimonadaceae bacterium | reverse complement strand
CCAGATACCGTAGCCGTCGGGGCGGATCACCATACAGCCGCGCACCGGCGAATAGTCCGCCAGCTCGGCCTTCAGTACCAGTTCGTTGTACCACGCGCTGAAGTCTTCGGCGCGTGTGGGGAGTTTCTTGTCGTCGCTCATACTGCTCCGGCAGTGCATGCCCGCACAAGCGGCGGGGCGTGCGTTGAGTGCATCATTGTGTGGCGATCCATTCCATCGTCACGACTTTCGTCTCCACACCGCTCGACAGGTCGCGAAGCGTGGCGTTGGCCGGTGAATCGCTGTCCAAAACCAGTGCCTTCGATGCACCGGCGCTCACGGCTGCCTTGAGCTGCTTGCTCATTTGCTGCGGCCGCAACGCATACTCCACACGTCGACCGCGTCGCCGCAACTCACCGGCGATGCGCTGCACCAGATGAAAATCCTGCTCGTCACTGGCAAGCACCCAGTAGTCTGGCGCGAGGGGAGTCGACGGAAGGAGGCCACGATCTCGCAGCAGCTCGCCGAGCACGACATCACCCCAGCCGAATCCTGCGGCAGGCATGTCGACGTCGGCGAGCGCGTTCATCAGTCCATCGTAGCGTCCACCGCCACTGATCGCACGCAGTTCGCCCTTGCGGTCGAACACTTCGAACACCAGCCCCGTGTAGTACGCCAGTCCGCGCACAATCGTCAGGTCGAGCTGCATCCAGGCATGCGCCGGTTCACCGAGCAGCAGCGAGGCCATTCTCAGCGTCTCCTGCGTCGCCAGAAAACGTTCAGCCACTTCGCCCTGCAGGATCCCATCCGGCATGTACTGCTGCAGTCGCCCGAAGAAGCCACCGTCCGATTCGGCAACAAGCCCGAACAGCGCTTCGACCTCGTCTGACGTGCAGCCCGCGGCCAGCAGCTTCTCCGTCGAAACACTTCGAGGCTGGCGATCGAACTTGTCCAGCACTGCATAGATGGCGGGAATGCGATCGGCCGGGTGTCCCAGCATGCGCAGCACCGCATCGAGCAGTCGACGGTCCGACACGCGCACGCGCACATCGGACGACGTCAGCCCGAACTCGCGCAGCATGTCGACAACGAGTGCCAGCAGCTCGGCATCGGCCATCGGGCCGCCGTCACCGAAGATGTCGGCGTTCAGCTGGAAGTGCTCGCGAAGTCGACCACGCCCCGGTCGCTCGTAGCGGAACAGTTGCGGAATCGAGAACCAACGAACGGGCTTGCGAAGCGCGTTGGCTTGTGCCGCGACCATGCGCGCGACGGTCGGCGTCATTTCCGGACGCATCGCGACATCCCGTCCGCCCTTGTCGACGAACGTGTACAGCTGATCAACGATCTCCGTGCCACTCTTCTTCGTGTACAACTCCAGCGGTTCGAGCGGCGGACCGTCGTACTCGACAAAACCATATCGCGCCGCAACCCGGCGCCAGACCGCAAAAATGTGCGCGCGCTCGGCGAACGACGGTGGGTAGAAATCGCGAAAACCGTTCAGTGGGCGGATCGATGCCATCAGCCAAGCTTACCCGGCAAGGGGATCGATCTGCAACCGCTGCATCGCGTCCCCCACCGTGTGAAAAGATCCCGTGACCAGCACCGTCGCCGC
>JANMWU010000924.1:0-3817 GCA_031380785.1 Gemmatimonadaceae bacterium | reverse complement strand
TCGGCGACTCCGATGCGAAGCAGGATCGGAAACTGCTGCTCGATGAGATCGCGCGTCCGGCTCTCGACGACATAGTCGGTCCACGACTCCAGACGCGCCCGCTCAAAATGCGAACAGACAGTCGCGACGAAGCCGAAGACTTCGGACCAGTATCGCCAGTCTGCCGACGCGTCTGTGCCGATCGAGTCAGTCGTCGTGGCTGATGTGAGGAGTGCCTGCCACGCGACTGTGTCGACGAGATAGAGCGGAGTGTCGCCGTAGTCGTCCCGAAACGCCAATCCTGAGCCAGCCAGATCATCGGCGGCAAGGCGTGTATTGCGTTCAGTGTATCCGAGCGATGCCGCAATGTGGCGAGCCGAATGGCTTTGTCCGCGCTGGCCAATCAGAAAAGTGACCAGATCTGCTTTGAGTCCGACGCCGAACGCTGAGCGCAGACGCAGCAGCATCGCGGGTTGGGCGAGCAGTCGGAGTGGCCCGGGTGCCTTGCTGCGCGTTGCGATCGCGTCGGGCGACACAGCGTCAGCCGCCAGGCGCTTCCAGCTCGGGTGCTTCGCGTGCACGGCGAAGTTGTTGAGCCGCGCCAGCGTCGGTGGCGGAAAGTGCTTGCACAGTTCCTGCGCGCGATGAACACTTAGCAGCTTCGAGTGCGCGCGCGCCAAGCCACTCAGCATGTCACTCAATCGGTGTTCATGTTCCTGCAGCTGCAGAGAGACAAGGATCAGCGCCTCGGGATCGATGATTGAGCGCGCGACCACGCGCGATGGCGCGGCCAGTGACGGGAGTATGCAGCTCCACTGTGCCCAGACCAGATCAAGCGTCGCGCGCACGACTGACGCTTCTGTCGGGTTAACTGTGCGACTGGACATAGTCAGTTGCCTCCTGGACAAGCCGCGGAAATTCAGCTGCGGCGTCTTGCGTCAGCACCCACGTCGCGGCGTCCTTCAGCTCAAGCGATGTCGGTCGAAGTGCCAGCAGATCCTGCATATGAACGCTGCGCGGCCCGCGATCGACAGCGGCAAACAGCTTCAATGCCAGCAACGCGCTCCGCGCAGGAAGGCCGATGCGCAAGCCTCCGAAATCTTTCCAGGTCAGTTCACTGAAAAGGGTTGGAGGAAGGCCCATCCTGAACTGACTCCCGACAACGTTGTTCATCCAATCGGGAGCCAGCCGGAAATCCCTTGCGACGGTTGCAATCGCCTTAACCAGCTCCGCCGGGAAAGGGATTGGAGTGCGAGCGTCGAGATCGCCGGCTTTGCTAAAATGCACCTGCGCGATGACGTCGATGTCAGCAGTCGTGCGGGTCAGCGCGCCAAGCATGTTCAGGCAGGCGCCGCCAACGATGACCAGCGCCACGGAACGGCCATCCGCGGCAAGCAGCTCACCGACAGCGCCCAGCGCTGCGTCCATGTCGTTGTGATCTCTGAACATGCCTGCACCGCCACGCGGCTAATCAGTGAGAGACATTCCACTGACTAAAGTATAATTATTGTCACGATGAATGTCAATAATTAGCCAGAGTCTCGCCGATTATTCCCGGTGCATGGTTTTGGTGAAGCGCCTCGGAGTTTCTGGCGAAGGAGCGCGACATCCTTGGCGTCGGTGTCGAGACCATCGGCACTGATGCCGGTCAGGCGGGTCGTTTCACGCCGCCATTTCCGAACCACACCATCATGCACGGTGCGGGGAAGTTTGGCCTGGCGTCGCTGTGCAATCTCGATCGGCTGCCGGCGACGGGGAGCGTGGTGATTGCGGCGCCACTCAAGCTGGTGAACGGGAGCGGGAGTCCGTTGCGGGCGGTGGCACTTGTAGGGAGAGCTCAGCCCGCTAAGCAAATATGATGACGCTCGCGCATCTCCGGATCGCTAGCATAGAGGTGTGCGCCGCATTGTCGGCGCATGAACGCCCGTCTCCTCTCTTGCGCTGAGCGTAGCCCGTGGCCATGCGAGCCGATTCGAACGACTGGACGGTGGAACGCCTGCACCGGCTTCCTGACGACAGCAATCGGTACGAGATCATCGCCGGCGAGTTGTTTGTGACGCCGGCTCCTGCGCTTCGGCATCAGTACGTCGCAGATCGACTGCTTTTCATTCTGCTCGAGTATTGCGATCGTGTCGGGCTGCAGGCGATATCGGCGCCGGCGGATGTGGTCGTCTCGTCCGATACGCTGGTGCAGCCTGATGTCTTCGTGATTCCGCTCGATGCGGCTGGTCGTCCGCCGGCGACGTACGCCGAGATGGGGCGGCCGATGCTTGTGGTTGAAGTGCTGTCCCCGTCAACGATGCGAGTGGATCGCCGCGAGAAGCTGGAGCTCTATCAGTCGATGCAGGTGCCGGAGTACTGGATCGTGGATATCGAAAAGCGAATGCTCGAGCGCTGGCTGGCTTCAAGTCAGACTTCGGAAGTGTTGCGCGAGGCAATCGCGTGGCAGCCAGTCGAGGGCTTCGCGCCGCTTGATATCGATCTTGAGCAGCTGTTCAGGCGCGTGTACGGAGATTGACGCGATCAAAGCGTCGCGATGAAAGGATGACGTTCGCAGTCATTCGACGCGGGACACTCAACATGCCGACCATATACTCGGCCCATGCGCACCTTTCTTCGCCAACAGCGGGAGCGTAGGCTATCGATATGTCGACCTCGCGAAAGCGCTGGACCGCGTCAGAGATCGATCGTCTCTCGACACACCGCGCACGCAACGAAGTCATCGGCGGCGAGCGGTTTGTGACGCCGACGCTGTCCTTCACACACCAGCGCGCGGTACTGAGGCTGGCGATGCTGCTCACGCCCTATTGCGACGCCGCGGGCATCGAGGCGTTCATCGCGCCGGCGGAGGTGCGTTTCAGCAAGGATGATCGGGTGGAGCCAGATGTGTTCGTGCTGCCACTCTCGGCAACAGGTAAGAAGCCTGAAAAGTTTGCAGACGTCCGTCGAGTGATTCTGGCAGTGGAAGTTGTGTCTCCAAGTTCGGCGCGGACGGATCGCGACGAGAAGCGTCGGCTCTACCAGGCGCGCAACGTGTCGGAGTACTGGGTGGTGGATGTTGAGGCGAGAGTGGTCGAGCGCTGGACGCCGGTGTGTGAGCAGGCGGAGGTGGTTCGTGACGTGCTGCGCTGGCACCCGTTCAGTGCGGGTAACGCTGTGCTCGAAATCGACTTGGTAGCGTACTTTCGGAGCGTGTCCGCTGCCTCGGTTCGCGGCGACCGCAAATAGCCGGCCTGACGATGCCAACATCCCTGAGACCAGGAAATAGTTGTGAGCCCCACTGGCGCGGCGATCATGAGTGTCTTTGCTGCGGTGTGGTGGATCGCGGGCGCGCGCACCTCCGGACACGGTTCGCTGCTCATGACACTCGTGCCGCTGTTTGTGACCGGCGCAATCTTGGGTGTCGCCGTTCGTCGTATGCGCCAACCGGATCGCACGTCACCAGCCGAACATTCGCGGCAGGGCCGACTCGTGGGGTGGGCCAGTGCTGCTGAAGGAATCGCGATTCTTGTGACGGTGAACGTCCTCGCCAATGTCGGACAGCAAGCGTGGGCCGTCCCCAGCATCGCAATCATCGTCGGCCTGCACTTCTTCCCGCTCGCGCGGATTGTCGTTGGCGATGCCGCGGCCATTTCAGCATCCTCGGCCGATGTTCGCTTGCCCTCACCCCACGCCCAAGGCCAGCTTATGCGCATGCCTGCTTTCGACGCGCCCGTCACAGCGGATCAGTTGGCGGAGTTTCCGGACGACGGCCGTCGCTACGAGGTCATCGACGGGGTGCTGTTTGTGACGCCGGCGCCGGCGCGGACGCATCAGCGTGCGCAGATGCAGCTTGCGA
>JANMWU010000915.1:0-1863 GCA_031380785.1 Gemmatimonadaceae bacterium | reverse complement strand
AAGCGCGGGGATGTACTTGGTGTTGTCGGCAATGCCCGCCGCTGCGGTGAGTGCGTCGTCCGCGTACCGCCGGATAGAAAAGGACGCCAGAAACGTGCGGTGCAGCAGGTACACGGACAGCGGCACGAACACGAGCAGCGTCACCAGCAGACCGATCCACCAGATGGTATAAACCGCCGTCGGCATCAGTGGCTCACTGTTCATGGCGCCACCTGCCGCGACACGGCGGTGATCACACCGGCCAGGTTGCTGTCCACCACGATCAATCCGTCGCGCACCTGCGTAAGCGTCGCGTTCAATTTCGTGACCTGCGGCGCGATCATGCCGGTTTCCGTTTCGATGGCGCGCACGCCCATGCGGATCTTCGAGAGATAGCTCGCCGCGACACCATACCCCTTCGATTCGCCGCCGATCTTTTCAAGTTCTGAGCTGATCGCGAACAGAAACAGTGCCAGCGCGATGAACAACGCGGACGCTGCCAGTACGGAGAGCAGCATCAGCAGCGGAAATACGCTCGAGCCGCTCATCGCTGCCACCTCGCCCCGACCACGCACGACGGGCAGCCGGGACACTCCGCTGCATGCGTCTGAATCGCCGCCGTCGCACCCACCACGCCGACCGCGGAACGGAGTATCTGCGACGCCGCATCATTGGTTTTCGACAGCATCGCGAGCTGGATCGTGTTGTTCGCAATGCGCTGACCGACGTTCCAGATGATGGCCACGCCCGAGCGAATGTCACGCGCCGTGCGCAGAATCAGCGTGAGCAATACAGCGACCACCAGCAGTACGACAACGAACACGACCAGCGACAAAATCCAGACTGTCTGGACGGTCGCGGCGGATGGACCGATCAGTTCAGGTTGCATGGCCCCTCGCGGTTAGCGTGCGCCGGCGTGCGATTCCAGTGCCGCAGCCAGCGCGCCACCGTTCGCTTCGATGTGTTGTACGGTCTCGAGCATGCTCGCGGCGACGTCGTTGGTGGTCTCGAGCGCCCAGATCGGCGCGGTGCTGTCGCGAATGCGTGCTGCGGCCGCGATCGCGCGCACCGCCTCGGCGTGAATGCCACGCGCGGTGCGCCAGATCAGAATCAGCAGCACGGCGGCGATGAGGATGATGACTGTCGCCAGTACCATCCACAGCTGCCACGCACGCCAGAGTTCTGCGTCGGTCATTTTCCCTCCGACACGCTGCTGTCGTTGTAGTCACTCGGCTTTCCCGGTCGCGTACCGCCCCACAGCCACGCTTCTTCGCCGGGCCGACGCCCAGGCTTCCTCGCGCCCCAGTGCTGCCAATTCTGATAAAACAGCTCGACAAACTTCAGCCCGAGCGTCGCGCCGGGCACGTGTGCCCAGCCGCTCGGCACCGCATTGTCCACATCCCAGCGATGTTCACGATTGGCGTGTCGATTACTCAGTCGACGGAGCCGACGCATCATCCCGCCTACGCTGCGCGCCGCAGTGGTGGAGATGATGCCACCGGGCGGTGCCTTGTAGAACGGTGAAAACTTGTCGGGGAAACCCGGCATCGTGCATGCGATACACACACCGCCGGCTTCCATGCAGCCGCCCATGTGATTGATCGCACCGCGCTTCACGATGTTGCAATTCACCACCGGACCCCAGCATCCGAGCTCCACCAGACATTCGGGATCGCCATACTCCTCAGCGAACACACCTTCCTCGTAATAGCCGGCGCGCGTGCAGCCACGATGCACGGTTTCGCCGTACAACCACGACGGGCGACCCAACTCGTCGAAGGCAGGCAGCGGCCCGAGGCCCTGCAGAAACAGCAGGATTGCAAACACAGTTTCGGTGAAATTGTCACCTTGCGGCGCGCACCCCGGAATGTTGATCACCGGCAA
>JANMWU010000884.1:0-2870 GCA_031380785.1 Gemmatimonadaceae bacterium | reverse complement strand
GTCGTCGGCCGATGGGGGCGCTGCGTACGAGTTCACCGAAGCAACCGGCGAATTTCACCCGCGGGCGACTTACGGGTTTCCCCAGTATCTGGTGGATCTACTGCTTGCCACGCCGCTGCGGATAGGCGAGGGAGCGACCGGACGAGCGGCGGAGAGGCGCGCGCCCGTGCAGATCCCGGACCTGCGGGTCGAGGGAGCCTATACCGGCCCGCTGCAGAAGGCGACAATGCAGGCCGGCGCGCTTGCCGTGCTCGCCGTTCCCTTGATGCGCGAGGAGCGCATTCTTGGCAGCCTCGTCGTTACGCGCAACAGCGTCGGCGAGTTTCCGACAGAAATTGTAGACCTCCTCCAGACTTTCGCGGCACAGTCCACCCTGGCGATCCAGAACGCACGGCTGTTCCGGGAAATCGAGCAGAAGAGTCTCGAACTTCAGATCGCGAGCCAGCACAAATCGCAGTTCCTCGCCAACATGAGCCACGAATTGCGCACGCCGCTCAACGCCATCCTTGGCTACACCGAGCTGATCGTCGACCAGATTTACGGCCAGGTGCCCGATAAAATCCGCGACGTGCTCGAGCGTGTACAGAAGAGCGGGCGGCATCTGCTTGGCCTCATCAACGACGTGCTCGACCTTTCCAAGATCGAGGCCGGACAGCTTTCGCTTTCGCTCTCCGACTACTCCTTGCAGGACGCAATTCAATCCGCGGTGACTTCGGTGGAGTCGCTGGCAAAGGAAAAAGGCCTGCGGCTGACCATTGATGTTGCTTCGACGTTGCTGGTCGGCCGGGGGGATGAGCGGCGCATCGTGCAGGTGTTGTTGAATCTGGTGGGCAATGCGATCAAATTTACGGAAGCTGGTGAAGTCGCAGTTCGCGTGAGCGCAGGCGATGATGTGTTCCGAGTGTCGGTCTCCGATACTGGACCCGGCATCCCGGAGATCCAGCACGAAAGAATTTTCGAGGAGTTCCAGCAGGTCGACGGATCTTCGACACGGACAAAAGGCGGCACCGGTCTCGGACTCGCGATCGCGAAGAAGATAATCGAACTGCACGGCGGGCGCATCTGGGTCGAGTCGGTTGTCGGAAAGGGCTCCACATTTACGTTCAGTCTGCCGGTACGGATTGAGCAACAGGAGGTGACGGCATGAGCAAACGCATTCTGGTTATCGAGGACCAGGAAGACAATCGTAAGATCGTGCGGGATCTCGTGACGGCCAGCGGGTACGAACTGGTCGAGGCGACGACGGGCGAAGAAGGGCTCGAGCGTGCCGAAAGCGAGCGTCCCGATCTCATCCTTATGGACATCCAGCTTCCGGGAATCGATGGCTACGAAGTCACGCGGCGGATCAAGGCCAATCCCGGCCTGCGCCACATTCCGATCATTGTTGTCACGTCGTATGCGTTGAGTGGTGACGACAAGAAGGCTTTCGCGGCAGGGTGTGATGGCTACGTGACCAAACCGTTCAGCCCACGGCTGCTTCTGGCCAAGATCCGCGAGTACCTGCCGAAATAACCCGCCATGCACACGCCGCCGCGAATCCTCGTCGTCGACGATAATCCGGCCAACGTAGATATTCTGCGCGCCCGTCTCGCCGCACAAGGCTACGAAATCGTCACGGCGACGGACGGCGAGGAAGCGCTTGCGGCGGTGAGCAAGCACCTGCCGGACCTCGTCCTGCTCGACAACATGATGCCCAAGCTCGACGGCATCGAAGTCTGTCGTCGGTTGCGCGCCGACGCTACGCTGCCTTTCATCCCGATCGTGCTGGTCACCGCAAAATCCGATTCGAAGGACGTGGTGGCGGCGCTAGAGGCGGGTGGGGATGAATACCTTACCAAGCCCGTGGACCACGCGGCCCTGGGGGCTCGCGTCAAATCCATGCTGCGCATCAAGGCGTTGCATGACACCGTCCAGGACTGGGGACGCACGCTGGAACAGCGAGTGACAGAGCAGGTCACGCAATTGGAAAAATTCGGCCGGCTCAAACGTTTTTTCTCTCCGCAGCTCGCGGAACTGATCCTGGCCGGCGGTGCCGAGGATCCGCTCAAAAGCCATCGCCGCGAGGTGGTTGTCGTCTTTCTCGACCTGCGCGGTTTCACGGCTTTTGCCGAGACCGAGGAGCCCGAGGAAATTATGGGCGTGCTGCGGGAATATCACGCGGAGATGGGCCGGATCATCCTGGCTTACGAGGGAACGTTGGAGCGTTTCGCCGGTGACGGCATGATGGTGTTCTTCAACGATCCGGTACCGGTCCCCGACGCTGCCCTGCGCGCCGTCCGCATGAGTGTCGCGATGCATGATCGCCTTGCGCCGGTGACGGCGAAGTGGCGCAAGCGCGGCTTCGACCTCGGATTCGGAGCCGGAATTGCCCAGGGATTTGCGACGATCGGTGCCGTTGGCTTCGAAGGGCGCTGGGACTACGGCGCCATCGGGACTGTGACGAATCTGGCCGCACGCCTGTGCGGCGAAGCGAAACCCGGTCAGACTTTGATTTCCACACGGGTACTGTCCTCGGTCGAGGACCTCGCCGAGGTCGAGCCCGTCGGCGAACTGCAACTCAAGGGTTTTTTGAAGCCGGTACCGGCTTACAACGTGATCCGGCTGATTGGGTAGGTTTCTGGCCCTGCACGGCCGCCCCTGGACCTGGCCTGGACGCGCGACGCGGCCCGCGGGGGCAGATCGCGCTTCAGCGGAAATTCACACAACCGGACCCGATCGCAGTCAGGGGCTGGGCCGGGCGGGAGCGGGCGATCTTGCCACTCCCATGCAAAGCGACGCAACCGAGGCCCGCGTTCCACGCGATGCCTTGCCGTGCCTGGTCATGGCGGCTGGATTCCCGTGTTCCAATCCCGCTTCCCGCAGTGCCGAGC
>JANMWU010000862.1:0-2710 GCA_031380785.1 Gemmatimonadaceae bacterium | reverse complement strand
GTAAACCGAGGAACGTTGCCTGACGCAGAAGATGATCGTTCGTCCATTCGGCAAACGACACTTCGGCCACCAGCGCCGGCGTCACCCACCGTACACCGCTCACGGCATTGCGAGGGACAGGACATGGTGCAGTGTCGCGCTCCATTGCCGTGAACCTTGTGTACAAATCTCGCAGTGTCGCCTCGCTGAAGCCTGATCCCACACGACCTGCATACCGCAGCGGCTGACCAGGCGATGGACGCGTTGCAAGCAGCAGCGCGCCAATGTGCTGCCTCGCACCTTCAGGCGGCGAGAATCCAATCACCACCAGCTCGTCGCGCTCGCCGCATTTGATCTTGAGCCAGTCGCGCGAGCGACCGACGGGATAGCGCGCGTCTCGCCGCTTGCTGATCACACCTTCCTCACCGCGCGCGCAAGCCGCCGCGAGCAGTCGGTCGGCGCGCCCTTTGAGCGGCAGTGTCAACCGGATTGGTGACGTTCGGCTTTGAGTACCGAAGAGTGCAGCCAGACGCGCACGGCGTTCGTAGAGCGGAAACGCGCGGACATCGCGTCGGCCGACGGAGAGCAGGTCAAACACCCAGTACACGGCGTTTGGCACCGCGCCAAGTCGCAGCGCCGACTGCAGCGCCTGAAATGGCGATCTGCCGTTGCTCACCGGCACCAGCACCTCGCCATCGAATACGGCCTGACCGCGTCCGACGATCGCCAGCGCCGCCGCTACGATGCCGGGAAACCGCGTGCTCCAGTCCAACCCATTGCGCGACAGCAAGACGGCGCGGTTGCCACGCACATGACACTGCATCCGATAACCATCCAGCTTCGGCTCATGCACCCAATCGTCGCCGGCCGGGACTTCCGGAACCCGCGTTGCCAGCGCCGGAGAAATGAATTGCGTGGTCGCGCTCTGCTTTCGCGTCGTCATCTGCGGAGCAGACCAGCCACCGGTATCATCGGCGAGCCATGCACGGACGCAGCGATCACGCGACCTTTCCGCGAGCGACGCGCTTCACCGCCGCACCGCGCCCGCGCTTCGTTACAGTCCTGCCAGACTTCCGGCCCGGACTCGACAGACTCTGTTTCAGCGCCGACACCAGATCAAGCACCTTCGTCTGACTTGCACTGGAAACCGGCGACGATGTTGCCGCCTTCCGGCCGCCTTTCTTCGCCCGTTCGCGCACCAGCCGCAGCAGGTCGTCGCGATATGTGTCCTTGAATTCCGCCGGCTCCCACTTCATCGACATGGACGAAATCAGCTGCTTCGCCATCGCCATCTCCTTCCCCGGTGCGCTGCTTTTCACTCCAGTCACAGTGCGGACGCCAGCATCGTCGGGAGCCTTGAGATCCACCTCGTACCGCAGCAGCTGCACCACAAGCGCTGATTCGTAAGCATATACGGCCGCGATGTGCTGTCGCGTGTGAATCACGATCTGCGCCAGCGCCAGCTGCTCCGAGCTCGCCAGTGCGTCACGCAGCAGCGCATACGCACGATCGCTGCCTTTGAGCGGCGATACGTAGTACGGCCGATCGTAGAAGATGCGCGGCACGCTGCTTTCCGGAACGAAACCCAGGATATCGATCGATTGCGTCGCTTTCGGATTGGCGGCTTTGAGGTCGTCGTCAGTCAGCACGACATACGAGTCCTCGGCCACGGCGTAGCCACGCACGATGTCCTCGTTCTCGACCAGCTTTCCGGTCGACTTGTTGTACTTCTGATAGCCGATGCGCGCGTGGTCGCGCCGGTCGAGCAGATCGAGGTCGAGTTCGTCGGCCTTGGTCGCACTGAGCAGCTCGACGCCGATGTTCACGAGCCCAAATCCAAGCGTGCCCTTCCAGAGTGCGCGTGCCATTGCAATGCTCCATAGGGAGGAGTTGTGACGCATGGGATGTACCGACGAACGGAAAAGGCGGACGCCAATCGCAACATTGCGACCGGGTCCGCCTTCGTCTCCGCGAGTCATTGCATCTCGCCCGACAAGGTGATGCGCCGCACATCACGCATCTCTCGTTCCACGTCAGCAGGCGCCCTGAGATCGCACCAGAGCTCCGGACGGCTGCACGCCGGTGCATTGCCGACGCTTTAGCATCACGTCTCGAGAAACGCGAGCAGTGCCGATTCCTCGCGTGTCAGTCCCGCCAGCAGCGTTCCCGCCCAGGTGCGAAAGTCTTTGGCCGTGAACTCGGCACCCGCGATCTCGCGCAGATAGGCATTCACGTCGGCTGAACCAACCGGCCGCAGTTCGCCAGCGTCATCGCGATACTGAAACAGCAACTGTCCCGGCAGATCGCGCACGCCGCGGACGAGGCGAGCCAGTCGCCGATCGGTCACGAGTACCGAATGCACCTTGCCGCTCTTGCCTTTGAAGTCGAAATGCAACGTGTCGCCGGACACGCGCAAGTGCCGGTTGCGCAGCGTGGTCAGCCCAAAGGTGCCGTTGTCGCGCGCATACTCTTCGTTGCCGACTCGGATGTAGGTCGTTTCCAGCAAGCGCACCACAACCGCCAAAACGCGTTCGCGGGAATGCACCGGCGCGGCGAGCCACAACCGCGTCCACGCCGGTGGAATGACCAAGGCTGCGATGCGCGCACGTGTGTCGCGATCACGAATCACAGCGCCTTTCGCATCGCGATACGAGAAACCGGTGCCGCTGCGGTGGCGCGTGATACCGACGTTGTCGTCGCTGGCATAGCGCAGCGACGCGGCCCGGGCCCA
>JANMWU010000837.1:0-1897 GCA_031380785.1 Gemmatimonadaceae bacterium | reverse complement strand
TTGCAGCAGGTGCAGCTGTTCGTAAAGGCCGGCCGCAATTCCATCGCCGACCAGTACGTGCAGGAAGCGGCAGTCGCGACGGCGCAATCAGCGGTGGTGTCGGCGCGGCGTTCGGTAGAGTTGGCGAAGGTGGATCTGATTCAGACGCTGCAGCTCGATCCGACGCAGATCTATGAATTCGTGTCGCCGGCGATGGACTCGACACGCGCCGCGCCGGAATTCACGCTCGACGGTCTGCTTTCGAACGCGCTGTCCGATCGTGCGGATCTCACAGCCGCCAAGGTACGCGTCGATGTGGCGGACGAAGCGCTCAAGTCTTCGACGTCGACGCGCTGGCCGAGCATTGGGCTGAACGTAGGCTACAACACGGCGTACACGAGCCTGACGCCGACGAGCTTCGCCGATCAGCTGAGTCAGCGAAAGGGCGGGTCCATCGGGCTGTCGTTGTCGGTGCCGCTGTTCGATCGCGGTTCGGCCAAAGTGGCGTCGCAGCAGGCCGCAATCAACGTCGCAAACGCGCGACTGCTGAGCGATAAACAGCGGCAAACGGTGGCGCTCGAAGTGCGTCGCGCGTTCCTCGACTATCAATCGGCGCTCGATCAACTGAGTGCCGCCCGCGCGCAGCAGCGCTCGGCCGACCTCGCGCTCTCGGCCACGCAGGAGCGATACCGTGTTGGCGCGGCGACGTTGACCGAAGTTTCAGTAGCGCGTGCGGCGCAGGTCTCGGCCGCGAGCTCGCTCGTGAACGCGCGGTACACGCTGATCTTCCAGCAGTCGCTGATGTCGTACTACACCGGGCAGCTCGATCCTGCTTCGCTCACGTTCGGCGGGACGTGAACTGCGAACGGTGAACGTCGAAACTGCTTTGACGCGAAGCCGCGAAGGCGCAAAGCATTCGTTGTTTGTTGAGCATCGATCCTGCGTCACGCCAACTTGTTGATCACGCGGTGAATGCCTCGGCTGACGAGCTTTTCGCCGAAGTTGATGACGATTGCGAGCTTAAGCTTCGTTAAGCGAATGTAGGTCAGTGCTTGCGCTTGATTGATTTTGTTATATTGCTCTACAGCTTTGCTTTCTACGACGACACACTCCTCCACAAGCATGTCCAGGCGCAGTGGCTTTTCGAGTTTTTGGCCCTTGTACCAGAGTGGCACTGGCACCTGTCTTCGGACTGTGAGCCCCCTCAGCTGCAATTCGTAGGCGAGTGCTTCCTCATAGACTGATTCGAGAAGCCCGGGCCCGCCGAGCGTGCGATGCACTTCAATCGCCGCGTCGACGATCACAGCGCTGACGTCGTCCTCGTTCGGTGGCGATGACTGCCTGTAAGACCTCATGTGCGCGCTGTGTGGAAAGCTTGGCGGCTTTGCGGCTTTGCGTCAAAGCTTTGCAGTTTGCTTCTGAGCTTATAACGACCCTCGCACGCAGAGTTAGCGAGGCGGCGGTCGTTCGCAACGCGTTTTCGCGCGCGGGAGACCGTTTCTGCGCGCTGCGGTGCCTTGCGCGAATGCGGAGACTCGGCGAGGATGACGGAGGTTCAATAATTCCTCCGCACTGAGTTCGCATGGACAAATCCAAACTCCCCAGCCGTCACGCCACCGTTGGCCCGGAACGGGCGCCGCATCGGGCGTTTTACTACGCGATGGGGCTGTCCGCGGAGGAGATACAGCAGCCGATTGTGGGCGTGGTGTCGAGCTGGAATGAGGCCGCGCCGTGCAACATCGCGCTCAAGCGACAGGCGGAAGCCGCCAAGCGTGGCGTGAAGGCGGCCGGCGGCACACCGCGCGAGTTCACGACCATCACCGTGACCGACGGCATCGCGATGGGGCACGCTGGCATGAAGGCGTCACTGGTGTCGCGCGAAACGATCGCTGATTCGGTGGAACTCACCGTACGCGGA
>JANMWU010000818.1:0-1515 GCA_031380785.1 Gemmatimonadaceae bacterium | reverse complement strand
CCATTCATGGTGGTGTCGAACGCCGGCACGACGAACACCGGCGCCGTCGATCCGATGGACGCCATCGCCGACTTGTGCGCAACAGAAGATCTCTGGCACCATGTCGATGGTGCCTATGGCGCGTTCTTCCGACTGCTGGATGAGACGCGCGAGGTGTTGCGCGGCCTTGAACGCGCTGACTCGGTGACGCTCGATCCGCACAAGGGCATGTTCATGCCGTACGGCACGGGCGCGCTGCTGGTGCGCGACGGTAACGCGTTGCGGGCGGCGCATGCGGCGACGGCGGACTATCTGCCGCAAATGCCAAGTCCGGCGCAGTTCTACGACCCCAGTCAGCACGGTCCCGATCTCTCGCGCGGCTTTCCGGGGCTGCGCATGTGGCTGACGATCAAGATTTATGGCACCGATGTGTATCGCGCAGCGATCGCCGAGAAACGTCAGCTGGCACTGGATGCAGCACAGCGCCTGGCGCAGCTGGAACACGTAGTGATGGACGCCGCGCCTGAGCTGTCATTGTTTCCGTTTCATCTGAGCTGGCCAGGCGCGACGCTGGCGCAGGAAGATGCGGCGACGCGCGAGTTGATGGCCAATGTGTCGAAGCGCGGGCGCGTGATGCTCAGCGGCGCGGTGGCAGGCGGTCGGTACGTGGGCCGCGTCTGTGTACTGAGCTTCCGCACACACGCCGCGCAGATCGACGCTCTGGTCGAGGATCTGTCGGCCGCCATACACGATGTGGTCGGGAGAATGCGATGAAGCCGACCGAGACGCTGGCCTCGGCGACGGCGCCGGATGGCTCGCATCTCGTGCTCTACCGTCATGACGGTGCGTATCTGATGGTGGTGGATGGCGTCGAGCTGATGTCAACGCGGCGTACACACTCGGAAGTGCGGCTGGCGGAGCTGGCGTGCGCGCGGCTGGGCGACAAGCCCGATGTGTCGGTGTTGATCGGAGGCCTGGGTTTCGGCGCCACGCTCATCGCCGCACTCGCAATTCTGCCGGCCGACGCACGCATCGTCGTGGCAGAACTGATCGAGGATGTGATTGCGTGGAACCGCAATCCGCAGTGGGCCCTGGCGCGAGCGGCGCTCGAGGATCCGCGCGTGACCGTGCTTCACGACGATGTCAGCAACGTGCTGCGCAACAATCAGGCATCCTTCGACGCGATCCTGATGGATGTCGACAACGGTGCCGAGTCGTTCACAACCGGCAGCAACAAGAAACTCTACGGCGAAAAAGGTATCCGCGCCGCCATCACGGCACTCAGGCCCGGCGGTACGATTGCCTACTGGTCAGTCGACACCGAACCGGCGTTCGTGAAAGCCCTGAAAACCGCCGGCCTTACGGTTCGCACTGAGCGCGTTCGCTCGCACCCAACGTCCGGTGGCTTCAACTGCATCATCGTCGCGTCACTCGCTGCTGCCAATGTGTTATCGGCATCGGAACAGCTTTGACGCAAGGCTCTTCAGTTACTTGCACTCAAGGAATCGGCCGGGCTGTCCGCTTCATCAGCGCCTC
>JANMWU010000816.1:0-4711 GCA_031380785.1 Gemmatimonadaceae bacterium | reverse complement strand
GATCGAAGCAGAAGCTGATGTGCGCGCGGCTCTTGCGAACGACCTGAATGCGCCGCAGGCGTTGGCGGCGTTGTTCGTGTTCGTGAATCGCGCCAATGCGTTGCTTGATGAAGGCGGCGATGATGTTGCGGCGCTGGAGCGTGCGCGGGCGGCGTTCGCGGTGATCGATGGAGTGCTCGACCTGGTGCCCTCGGCGATTGTGACGGATGCTGCGCTGGCGGCGCGCGTGGCTGATCTGATCGTGCAGCGAGCGGCGGCGCGGGCGAGTCGCGATTTCGCGGCGTCGGACCGGATCCGCGCGGAGTTACTGGCGGAGCGGATCGTGCTGGAGGATGGGCCGGAGGGGACGACGTGGAAGCGGATTTGAGGGCGCAGTGGGTCGGCTCAGAAAGGGCGCGCGCAGGCGCAGTACGCTTGATCAGAAATTCGGCCCAGCCCGGTTGATGGCGGCGGTCGGTCGGGCTAGGTTGTGAGGCTCTTGGCAGTCGTCGGGGTGAAAGGCTGACGTAGCTCAATTGGCAGAGCACCTGATTTGTAATCAGGCGGTTGCGAGTTCGATTCTCGCCGTCAGCTCTGGCCGGTCGCGGTGGACGGTAGGCGACCGACAGGCAGTCAGGGAAACAGCGGGTGGAGTAGCCAAGCGGTCAACGGCAACAGACTGTAAATCTGTCGACTCCGGTCTTCGAAGGTTCGAATCCTTCCTCCACCATAAATGTAAGCCCCGCATCGAGTTAGCTCGGTGCGGGGTTATTTTTTTGATCTCTGCCACCGGAAATTTCCGGCCAGTGGTGCTTATGCCATCACTGCATCAATAGTTTGTCAAACTCCCGATTTGAGTTTGACAAATTTTCCCTGATCACGACGGAGCAGGTAGGCGTGGCGAGACCACTGATCCCTGACGAAACGTACGCAGTCGAAGCGGAGCTTTTCAGGGCGATCTCGGCCGGCGATCGCTCGCCTGTTCAGTCGGCTTCCGTTCGAACGAAAGTCAGTCGGCAAACGGTTCAACGCATTCTGAAGCGCTTGGTAGATCGCGGAGACGTAAGCGCGACAGGAAAAACCCTCGCGCGAAGGTATCGCGTTGAGGAAGTACTTCTGAATGAAATAGTTGTGCCAATCTCGGGTCTCGACGAAAGCTCGATATGGCGAGAAAACTTTCAACGATTTTTTGCGGTGCCGCACAGCACAGCGATGTCGCTCTCAAATTTCGCCGCGACTGAAATGATTAACAACGCAATTGATCATTCCGGTGGAACCTTCGTTGCTATAGCGGCAAAGCGCCAAGGAGCAATGATCCAAGTATCGATTACCGACAATGGAATTGGAATCTTTCGGAGAATCCAAGAGCACTTCCAGCTGGACGACATTCGTCACGCGGTGCTGGATCTCACAAAAGGTAAACTCACCACCGACCCGGCTCGGCACAGTGGACTCGGCATCTTTTTCAGCAGTCGAGCGTGCGCACAATTCGCCATTATGGCGAACAACCTTATGCTCACACATTTGGGGAGTGGCACCGACTACCTGCTTGACGCTGGCGACTTCGATAGCGGAACTTACGTTTCGATGCTGTTCCCCATGCAAAGCGATCTGACGTTGCCACAGCTTTTCGACAAATACGCGGCAGACGGCAGCGCGGGGTTCGATAAGACGATTGTTCCCATTTCTCTCGCCGAGTTCGGCCAGGAGAGCCTGATCTCCCGGTCGCAGGCGAAGCGCGTGTTGGTGCGGATCGATCGCTTTAAGGAGGCAATGTTTGACTTTGAGGATGTGTCGACGGTGGGTCAGGCCTTTGCTGACGAAATTTTTCGCGTGTTTGCAATAGCGCATCCATCTGTGAATCTGCGTGTCGCGAACGCTAATAGTGACGTGAAGCGTATGATTGAGCTCGCACTTATTGGCCTGCGCGAGCACTCGCCGGACGCGCCCGTGGCGGAGTTCATCTAGCAGCGTTCTGACGTCGTCAACGCACGCGTCACCACTGCATTGCTCCTCATCCAAGGAACATCTCGTGCTTCATCGCTTTCGAATTGCGCTGCTTTCGCTGATCGTCGCAATTCGCACTCCGCAGGCCTTTGCGCAAGCCGCCTATGCACCCAGCGCCGAAAACGCCGCCGCCCGTACCTGGTACCAGGATGCGAAATTCGGAATGTTCATCCACTGGGGACCGTCCTCGATCCTCCAGGACGGCGAATGGGCGATGAACAACCGCGGCATCCGCGCCGCCGAATACGAGTCGCTGCTGCCGCTGTTCAACCCGGTGAAGTTCGACGCCAACGTCTGGGTCCGCACCGCGAAAGCCGCTGGGATGAAGTACATCACGCTCATCGCGCGCCACCACGACGGCATCGCGCTCTGGGATTCGAAAGTCTCTGACTACAACATCGTGAAGCGCTCGCCGTTTGCCCGCGATGTGGTGCGTGAGTTGGCCGACGCCTGCGCCAAGGAGGGACTCAAACTCTTCCTCTACTATTCGCAGCTCGACTGGCATCACCCCGATTACTTCCCGCGCGGTGAAACAGGTCGCACCGCCGGTCGGCCGGAATCAGGCAGCTTTCCGCGCTATATCGCATACATGAACGCGCAGCTCACCGAGCTGCTCACCAGTTACGGTCCCATCGGCGGCATCTGGTTCGACGGCGTGTGGGATCAGCCTAAGGCCGACTGGCAGCTGGAGCCGACGTACGCGCTGATCCATCGCTTGCAGCCCGCCGCACTCATCATTCCGAACAATCACGAAGCACCGCGTCCAGGCGAAGACGTGCAGACCTTCGAGCGCGATCTGCCGGGCGCGAATGGTCAGGGCTTCAACACCACCACCATCGGTGCGCTGCCGCTCGAAATGTCGGAGACGATGAACGATTCGTGGGGATTCCGGCTCACCGATCGCAACTGGAAATCACCGACTCAACTGATTCGCAGCATGGTCGAAGCGGCGGGTCGCAACACGAACTTTCTGCTGAACGTCGGACCGCGCCCGGACGGTACTTTCCCGGACTCCGCCATCGCGCGACTTGCATCACTTGGCACGTGGCTGCGCGTGAATGGTGCGTCGATCTACGGCACGCGCGGCGGCCCGCTCACGCCGCGGCCGTGGGGCGTGACGACGCAGAAGGGCGATACCGTGTATGTGCACGTGCTGCATGGTTCAGATGCGGTGGTCGCGCTGCCGCCGCTCCCGCGTCGTATCGCACGCGCATTCCTGCTCGACGGCGGAGCGCCGGTGCAGGTCTCAGACATTGCACCGGCGCTGACACTGATGCTTCCCCAGCGCACTCCTGACACCGCGGATCAGGTGATCGTGCTTGTGCTCAAACCGTGACGATCGACACGCACTGATTCACGCGCGGTGATCAATCCATCGGTGCACCGCGGCGCTTCATTGCGCCGCCGCGGTGCGGTTGCCACATCTCAAATGCTACTTGATCCGCGTCGCCGTGAACGACACCACCCACTGCCAGCGCGTAAGCTCCAGAAGCGGCCTGGTACAGCTGGGATTGACCACGCGGAACGTGTACGTGACGGTGCCGCTGCCGGTGTTGCCTTTCATCGTGAAATCGACAGCCTGAATAAAGGTAGCGGCGGTGAACGAGCCGATGCAGGCGAAGTCTGTCGTTCCGCGCAGCGCTCCCAGGGCAACGATTCGGCCGTCATCCGGCGGCGCGCCCGTCACGTTCCATTTCGGCAGGAATTCAGGTGTGTCGACACCGAACTCACTGACGTCGCCTGCGAGTGCGAGTGGTTCAGGATACGGGTCCAGACCGCGGTTCGAGCCGGGCAGCGAATCGGAGAAATAGACGCCGACCGCTTGCTGGCCGAGCCTGTTGTTGAAGGATCCCGGTGTCTTGACCACCCACAGCGTGGGCGTGACGGCGGCCGAGCGCGGCGTGCCCCAGAGTGAGATCAGCGCGTTGTACTTTCGCGTCAGTACCTGCACGACGCTCTGTGTGGTATCGAGGTTCATCGGTGGATTCACGGTCGCGAACGTGGTCGTATTCAGCGCCCAGACGCTGTACGGTACTGATTGCGCGCTGATGCTCGCGGTGGTCGAGTCTTTGCCGACCAGGCGGTTCGAAGCGTCGAACAACTTCACGACAACCTTGTAGTCGCCACCCACCGTGAATGCATGCGAGGCGGCACTGGTCGTGGTGGTCGACTGCGCCGTGCCGTCGCCGAAGTCCCACGTGTACTTCACGATAATCGGCGCCAGCGCGCCACTGCGAACGGAAAAGTTGATCGTCGAGTCGGGCTTCGCGGCAGGCAATGCCGGTTGAATCGTAACCTTTCCGTACACGACGTTCATCCAGCGAAAGTTGGTCCACCGCCGATTGTTGGCACCGATGCTGGTTGAGATATCACCAAGCTGCACGACGCCGATTTTCGTTGGGCCTTCGGACAAACCGGTGCTGACTCCGTCCGGAAGATAGTTTGAGTCCGATTGGCTCGTACCGGTCGCATTGATCAAAAGTGTGTTGATGTATTCGTTCCCATCTTGTGGGGACACGAAGGGGCACGCGTGGTTAGGGCACCTGGTGCGCAGCACGAAGGTCTGGCCCGACGTGAACAGAGTCTTCGTGGTGTCGAGGTCGATCCAGCTGCCAGTCAGTGTGTCGCGCCATTCCGGAATGACCTGCGCGAAGAGTTTGCTGCCAATAGTGGAGTCGGCGACTTGCGCCCAGCTGGCGTCGATGGCGGCGGCGTCGATCATCGC
>JANMWU010000728.1:0-2118 GCA_031380785.1 Gemmatimonadaceae bacterium | reverse complement strand
GATCACCACGCTACGCGGCGAGAAGGCGGAACTGGACGGCGGACTGGCACTCGGTCTGCGACCGGGCACCGAGCTGGCGCGTCTCGTCAACGGGAAGATCGACACCACACTGGTGGTGAAAGTCGAGCGCAACACCAGCATCGCGCGCAGCATTGCGGTCGTGGTGCGCGGCAGTGAGGACTCACTCAAGGTCGGCGATCTGTATGCTATCACGCGCTGGGTGGCGGCCGATGAGCCGCTGCTGCGGGTGTGGGTACCGACACCGCTCGCCACTGAAGCCGATCGCGACGCCGCCATTGCCGAAGCGCGCGTATTGCGCGCCAGCAATCAGATCACCTGGGTGGATGATCCGACGCGCCTGCCCGCCGGTGACAAGCCGCTGGTGACAGTTGCATTCGAGAACAACTGGTGGACGTTGCGCAGCGGTCGCGAATTGCCGGTGCAGATCGGCGCGACGCTGAAAGCAAATCGCGTTCTGTCAGCGATCACGCAGATGCGGATCAAAAGCCCCGCCGTCTGGTTGTCGATCCCACCGAGTCGCGCGCTGAATGATGCGCTCGCAATTGGCGGAGCGACACAGGCGGCTGGCATCACGCGCGAAGGCGCGCCGGAGGGTGCGTTCTACGTGCTCGCCGGTCGCGTGACGGACAGCGACGTCTCGTACGCCTGGGTGCGTGCGAACGCATCGGCGGCTGATACCGCCACCAGTGCATTTCCGCCGCGCAGCAGCTGGTATCCGATCACGTCCGCACCAAGTGCCACCGCCGCCGCCGATTCACTGCGCATGCGCGCCGAAGCACTCGGCAAGGTGCGCACCTGGCTCACGATCGCGTCACCCCCTGACGATGGGCAGTTCCCATATCGACTGGTGGTTGTTGACAGCGCCACCGCGAAGCCGATCCCGAACGATTCGATTTCGGCCGGCACCGTCATTCAGCTGCGCCTCGATTCCGATACGTCGCGTATGGCCGCGGCGACACAGCGCGCGCCGCGCTTCGTCTACGTCTTCGATATCGACAGCAAGGGTAAGGCAACGCTGTTGTTCCCGAGCGACGGCACAAATGCCAGCAATCGGGTGCCGTACTTCATGGGCAACAAGGAAGTCTGGCCAGACGCGATTCAGGTGACCGATGGCGCGGGGCGGTGGGCCATGTTCGACGCGAAAGACATCGGAATCGAGTCGCTGTTGCTGGTCACGTCCGAGCAGGAACTGCCGCGTGACGTGTTTGAGTGGGACGCGGTCGTGTCCAATGAGTTGCAGCGCGGCGGTGCCGAGTCGCAGATCGGCGGCCTGCTGCGGAGCCGGATGGGGACGCGCGGCCTGGGTGCCCGGGCGGGCTCGGCGCCAGCCACGTGGTCGTTGCAGCGGGTGCAGGTTCACGTGGTTCCACGCCGGTAAAGCGGAGAACGCGCCGAAATCGTTCGGTTTTTCGCGTACAGATTGTAGAGTATGAGTGTCTTGTTTCCGGCGCCACGCGGCGCCATCGAGGGCCGGGCCATGAGGCGATCGTTCCTGCGTTCACAGCTACATGCCGCCGCCCGGGTGCTGACGGCCGCCGCGCTGGCTACAGCTGTGCTGTCACCGCTTTCAGCGCAAAGCGGCCGGCGAGGCCTCGAGCCGCGCTCGGCGGCGAACGGCACCACCAAGGGCTTCGGGACGTACCATGCGCTGATTTTCGCGGTCGGCGATCAGAAAGCGGGCAGCGGATTGCCATCGCTCCACTTTCCGATCAAGGAGACAGACAGCCTTCGCGCCGTGATCACGCGTGAATACACGTTCGAACCGCAGAACGTGCGGATGATCGTGAACCCCACGCGCGAAGCGATCCTCGATTCACTTGAAGCGATCGGTGCGCGCCTCGGCCCGGACGACAATCTGCTGGTCGTATACAGCGGACATGGCGGATACGATGAAGCAGGGCGTGAAGGCTACTGGCTCGCAGCCGATGCCGCGAATTCGCGCAAGAGCACCTGGATTCCCAACGAAACCATCAAGACCTGGCTGCGCGGACTGAAGGCGCGTTCTGTGTTGCTGGTGACGGATGCGTGCTTCAGCGGGTCGATCAGTCGCGGCAATGAGCGCGGCGTTGAGCTACCGGCCGATCGTGCGCGGGCGAT
>JANMWU010000702.1:0-5078 GCA_031380785.1 Gemmatimonadaceae bacterium | reverse complement strand
CGGGTCAGAGAGATCGTGAAAAGTAGCCCGAGCTCAGAACAGCGGTGAACGGCACCATAAAGCGGAAGGCTGAACTGCCTCGACGCAAGCGCCCTTGCGTCAGGCAGTAAAAAGCCCGTTACACATGTACGCCGATCCCGTGACCGTGACACTTCCCAACCGCCGGGACGTATTATTGGGCGTCACCCACTACCCAGTCGATGCACTTTCTTTCGGCGCTTGTCGCCGGTGTTCTGGCCCTGTTCCAGGGCGTTACAATCCCGGCTGCCCCGACGGGGTACGTCAACGACTTCGCCAATATCCTTCCGGCTGATCGCGTCAGTCTGCTGACGCGGATCGCGGAAGATGTGAAGGCGAAGAGCGGCGGCGAAATCGCGATCGTCACGATGGCCGATCTCGGCACCCGGCAGGCGTCGGAGCTCGCGCTCGAGATCGGCCGCGTCTGGAAGGTCGGGCAAAACGACGCGATTGGCGCGCGCACGCGCAACGCCGGTGTCGTGATCCTGCTGGTGCCGAAGGAAACGAACAGCAGCGGCAAGGGCGCCTGCCGGATCGAGGTCGGACAGGGCAGCGAAGGCTTCATCACCGATGGCATGTCGGGAGAGATCTGCCGTGAAGCGACGCCGTTGTTCGCGCAACGTGAGTACGCGCGCGGCCTGACGGTGGTGACAACGCGGGTGGCGGAGCGATTCGCGCAGGAGTTCGGCTTCACGCTGGATACTACGCTGGTACCGCGTCGACCGGTGGCGACTGAACGGAACGTGCAGATCAATCCGCTGGTGGTATTCCTCATCATCATGCTGGTGCTCTTTCTGATCTCGCGCTTTGGTCGCGGCGGACGAGGTGGCGGCGTCGGAGGCATCATCCCGGTGGTGCTGTCGGGCTTCGGCGGCGGTGGATGGGGCAGCGGCGGTGGCTGGGGCAGTGGTGGCGGGGGTGGCGGCGGCGGCGGATTCGGTGGCTTTGGCGGTGGTGGCGGTTTCAGCGGCGGCGGCGGAGGGTCAGACTGGTGACGACAGCAATGCGTGAGACGAAAGAGGCGAGTCCGATTGCAATCAGCGAATTGCTGGCCGCGGTGCAGTCACTGTACGGCGATCACCTGCGCTCGGTGGTGCGCTTTGGATCGGCGGTCGCAGGCGAACTGCTGCCTGGGCAGTCAGATACGAATCTGCTGATCATCGTGGACGAGGTGCCGCTGTCGGCGCTGCTGCACAATGCTGAAGCAGTGCAGAAGTGGGCGGCCGCCGGCAATCCGGCGCCGATGCTGCTCACGTTCGACGAGTGGCGATCATCGGCCGACATCTTCGCGATGGAGTACGCGGACATTCTGCATCGTCATGAAGTGCTGCTGGGCGCCGCGCCTTTCGACGGCATTCACGTCGACCCGCACGATCTGCGACTGCATGTGGAGCGCGAGGCCATGGGCAAGCTGCTGCAACTGCGTCGTGCCGTCATGGCGGTCGGCAACGATCCGAAAATGCAGCTGAGATTGCTGGCGAACGGCCTGTCCACTTTGATGGTGATCTTCCGCGGTGTGGTTCGTGTCGCCGGCAAAGAGCCGTCGATGGACTATGCGCAACTCAGTCATGATGTCGCGCTGCTGGCCGGTTTCAGCGCCGCGCCATTCGAACGGCTGGTGCGTCATACACGGCGAGAGGTGCAGATTCCGGTGAGCGATGTCACGAGTGTGCTGACCGGTGTGCTGGATGGAATGGGACGCCTTGTGGCGTACCTCGATCGCGCGGGTGGGACTGCGTGATCGTCGCGGGCCACGCGTCGCGAAGCGTGATCCGGTTACATGCCCCGGTGCTGCGTCACGCAGTACCGTTCACTTCTGAACTTCGAGAGAGCGAAACGATGCGTGCAATCACGATGGCTCCAGGCAACACAGTGCGCGGCGCGCGGGCGCGATGGCTGCGACGTGCGGTGATGCTCCTGCCGTTGGCGCTCGGCGCCTGCGGCTACAACACCATTCAGACGCTCGACGAGACGGCGGCGAAGTCGCAGAAGGAGATTGAAGTGCAGCTGCAACGCCGGGCTGACCTGATCCCGAATCTGGTTGCGACCGTCAAGGGTTTCGCCGCGCAGGAATCCAGCATCTTCATTGCGGTCGCGAAGGCACAGCAAGGCCTGACCGGCGCACTGGCACGACCGGGCGGCGCCAATCCTGCCGAGCTGGCGAACGCGAACGACAATCTGTCGCGCGCCGTGCTGCCGATGATGACGCTGGTTACGAGCTACCCGAAGCTCAGCAGCGATGCGCAGTTCCTCAAGCTGCAGGACGAGCTGACCGGCACCGAGAACCGCGTTGCGGTGAGTCGCACGGACTACAACAATGCGGTGAACGAGTACAACGCCTTCATCCGCAAGTTTCCCGCAGTGATGACGGCGAAGGTGCTCGGCAGCAAGCCGCGTGAGTACTTCGAAGTGTCCGACGCTTCGAAGCGGGCGGCACCGACGGTGGATTTCAACGCAACGCCGGCGGTGCCGGCGCCAGCGATGGCCGCACCCGCAACCACGCCAGCGCCGGCCAAGCCGTAGCACTTTTCAGGAGTGAGGGATGAAATCGACGCAGCGAGTGTGGTTCATGCGCGATCGTCAGCGGCAATACGCCGTACGTTCGGCGGCGCTCGTTGCGTTGATCATCCTGAGCGGGTGCCTGACGCGGAAGCCGGACGGAGAGAGTCTCAGCCCGGTGGCGCTGACGTATTCTGTTCCGCTCACGATCGAGAGTCGCTTTCGTGAGGATGTGACGGTCTTTGTGCTGCACGACGGCATCGCGTCGCGGCTGGCGCGTGCGGGCAGCGCTTCGACAACGAAGTTTGTGATCCCGAAGCACCTCATCGGATCACTCGGCGAAATCAGCCTGCTGCTCGAGCCGATCGGATCACGCTCGGGCATGGCGGATCGTGTCCAATCGCCGCGTGTGCGCGTGCTGCCGGGCCAGAGTTTGCTGTGGACGCTCGAGTCGAATCTGTCGCGGAGCTTCCTGCAGATTGTGCCGTCCGATGTGATTCAGACAGATACAACGAAGACCCGCGCCGACTGAATACACGCGCGCATTGCTCGCGATCGGCTGACGAAAAAAGGCCCCACCGTGCATTGCACGGTGGGGCCTTTCCTTTGCGCGGAACGCCGTTCTACTGCTTCGGTCCCTGACCACCGCGTCCGACTCCGAAAAATCCGGAGCTTGGCTGGAATGCAACTGCGATCGCCACAGCACCGACCAGCGCCAGTACTGAGACAATGGTGGTCTTTTTTCGATTGAAGACTTCTCTGGAGACGAATGACACGTCGCGGGAAGCGAAGTGCAATTCACCTTGGGCATACGGCACAATACCGAGGTCCGAGAAATTGACCTCGTCCGCCTTGATGCCGATGGAATCACCGGGTGCCTCAACAAGGACCCCGGTGACGTCCATCGCAACTCCACCCAGTCGGCGCGCGTTGCTGCCGCGCCCTTCCGGTGAGAGCGTGACGCGGCCTCTCGTGCCAGTGATCGCCCGCAGGTCATTCACCGTTTCATACCGGTGACAGCCAACGGTCGAGTACAGGCACAAGATTCCCAACACAACGGCCCGCGTCGGTTTCACTTACTTTTGGCCCTTACATGCGGTGCCATCGGTTGACGTCGTCGTCACCGGATCGTTCCAGTTTCTCGCCGGCTGCGCCCCGAGCGCCGGGACGTTGGGGTTCGTCGAACGTTCCTGCGAGCCGTAGGGCAGGCGCGCAAGAACGTTCGTCTTGCCGCCACTCGGTGTGATGTTGGGATAGCACGTCCGCTTGTAGTCGTTCCACGACTCCAGCGTGCGGAACGTATCGACGTACTTCTCTTCCATGATGGCAGTGAACAGCGCAGGACCAGTCACCGTTATTGCGACTGGCGCCAGTGTAGCGTCCGTTCGCACGGCATTAAGTGCCGCGCGTGCACCCGGCTCATCGGCCGTGCGATACGCTGCCTCGGCCTCGATCAATTTCGTTTCCGCCCACGTCACAATGGGCATCTGTGCCGTCTGACCGGCGATGAGGTCCGTGAGCCACGATGGATCGGTTTCCTCGCCGGGCCGCGGCGTGGTGTATGGGTACTGTCCCCGGATATCACCGCTGGCGTTGACATCAATCCAGAGCGGAAGACGTGGATCCCCACGGGCGCGCATGAGTTCAACCATTGTGCGACCGGCGGCGACATCGTCTGAACGGCCCTGTTTGAATTCGTACCAGCGGTTCTGCTCACCGACTGTCGAGCTCTGGTACGTCAGGAAGTCATCGGCGGATGAACTGATTCCGAGTTTGGCCTGCGCCAGGGCCAGCGCGTATGCCCCAGGGATCTTCTCCGCTGTGTGCAGATACAGTCGTGCCTTCAGCGTGTGCGCAAGCTTGGTCCACTTCGTGACGCTGCCGCCATACACGAGGTCTTTTGACCCTGGCAGAATCGCTCCACCCCCAGGCAGGTTGATGATGGCGCTGTCGAGAAGCAGTTGTAAGCTCGCGTACACCTGCTGTTGCGGGTCGAGAGCTGAAGGTGCAGGAATAGGCGTGGGCTTCAACGCCTGGCTGTACGCGATGTCACCATAAGTGTCAGCGGCGACACCCATTACGAGGGCTTCCCAGACCTGCAGCACACCGAGGTATTGCTTGTAGCCTCCCGCGCGCGCCGTGGCCTGCGCCTTTCGAATGTCGATCAGGCCACCAGACACGTAGAACGAGCCGATCGACTGAAAATCCTCGGGCTGATCGTACGTATCGTACGAAATCCACTGCCGTCCATTTCCACTCAGTTGCTGCATTATCACGTTCTGGAACATTGCCAGATCGCTTGAGAGCAAGGAAAACATGATGCCTTGCGTTGCGACGAACGACTGATCGAGCGTTGCTGAGAGCGGTGAATTGGGGTTCGAGTCGAGCTTGTCACCCGTAAAGCCCACACAGGAAACAGAGGCAAGGCCCGCTGCAGCAATGACCGCAAGTTTGCGAATTCGCATTTGACGTGACCTCCTCGGTTAGCGATTGAGTGAGACGCTGAGCACGAACGAACGGCTCTGCGGATACGTGCAAGAGCGGCTTTCTGGCGTGGTGCG
>JANMWU010000688.1:0-9876 GCA_031380785.1 Gemmatimonadaceae bacterium | reverse complement strand
GTGGCAGCGTCGAGACACCCATCTGAAATGTGAAACGCGAAATCCCGCCGAGGTCCGCGTTGATGCGAAGGAGCTTCGTGGAGACCGTCGCGGCGTCGCCGATGACGAGGGCACCAGTGGGACCGCGCTGCGCGTCGAAGTGCGCGCGTGTGGTGGGCGCCCAGCCGCGTTCCTTGCCGATTTCAGTGAAGGTGTGCGCGTAGCCGGGAAAGAAGTCGTTGGCCGCCTGCTCGGAGCTGTCCGCGAGAAAGCCGATCGAATGCACACCGACTGTGAGTTTTTCTGGTGCGTGACCGGCGCGCTTGCCGGCATCGCGATACAGATCGACGAGCGGGCGGAACCGGCGATGTTCGCCGCCGATAATGGCGACCATCAGTGGCAGCCCGAGCACGCCTGCGCGCACGAACGACGCCGGCGTGCCGCCCACACCAACCCAGATCGGCAGCGGCGATTGCAGCGGACGCGGATAAATCGCCTGATCGCTGAGCGGCGCCCGGTGCTGACCCGACCAGGTCACGCGCGGATTCTCGCGAATCGTCAGCAGCAGTTCGAGTTTCTCGGCGAACAGCGAGTCGTAGTCCTCGAGCTGCAGTCCGAACAGCGGATACGATTCGATGAACGATCCGCGGCCGGCCACGATCTCGGCGCGTCCATGCGAAATCAGGTCGAGTGTCGCGAACTCCTGAAACACACGCACCGGATCAGCGGCGCTTAGCACGGTGACAGCGCTGGTGAGCCGGATTTGTGACGTCCGTGCGGCCGCGGCGGCAAGGATCACGACCGGAGCCGAATCCAGGAACTCGGGACGGTGATGCTCGCCGATGCCGAAAACATCGAGGCCAACGCGATCGGCGAGTTCCATCTCGGCCAGCAGCGTTTGCATCCGCTCCACGGGCGTCAGCGTCACTCCTGTGATCGGGTCGGCAATGGCCGCGGCGAAACTGTCGATTCCGATTTCCATGTACTGCACTCCGGTGCGCGCGCCAGCACGCGACGGTGTCGGAGGTGCGGCGGCTGGTGTTGCGGGGGGTGGTCACCGCTCGGGTGACATTCTGCCCGAAAGCTACCGAAGGCGTGAATGGTGCAGTGTCGCGGCCGGTTCGGGTGTGGCTGGCCCTTTCGCGAAACGGCCCGGCGGTTCATCGTCCCCGAATGCCGACCACTGCCACCCGTCTCAATCGCTTCTCCGAATCCGTGATCCGCAGCACCACGCGTATCTCGGACCAGTACGGCGCGATCAATCTCGCGCAGGGTTTTCCCGACACCGAACCGCCGGAAGCGATTCTTGCCGCGCTGGAACGGGCAACCCGCGGCCCATTCCATCAATACGCGCTGACGTGGGGTGCCCAGCGACTGCGCAATGCACTGGCCGCAAAGATCAGGCGCCTGACGGGACTTGATGTCGACCCCGAAGAACAGCTGTGCGTGACGTGCGGAAGCACCGAGGCAATGGCCGCCGCCATGATGACGACCTGCAATCCGGGCGACAAGGTGATTGTGTTCTCGCCATTCTACGAAAACTACGCCGCCGATGCGATCCTCAGCGGCGCCGTGCCGATCTACGTGCCGCTGCACCTGCCGACGTTTGACTTCGACCCCGATGAACTGGCGCGCGCATTCGAGCAGAAGCCAAAAGCGATCGTGATCTGCAATCCCGGCAATCCCACCGGCAAGGTGTTCACACGCGATGAGCTGATGATCATTCTGCGACTGGCCGAGCAACACGATTGCTTTGTGATCACCGATGAGCCGTACGAGCACTTCGTGTACGCGCCGAATGTGCACACCTACTTCGCGGCGTTGCCTGGTGCGTTTGAACGGACGATCACCTGCAATTCACTGTCGAAGACGTATTCGATCACCGGCTGGCGTATCGGCTACCTACACGCTGCGCCGTACGTCATTAATCAGGCGCGCAAGGTGCATGATTTCCTTACCATCGGTGCGGCCGCGCCGCTGCAGGAAGCGGTGGTGGCGGGGCTCGAGCTGCCACTCAGCTACTATACCGAGCTCACGGCCCTATACACGCGAAAGCGCGCGATCTTCCTCGACTATCTGCGCCAATCCGGATTGCCGTGCAACGAGCCGCAGGGCGCCTACTTCGTCATGGTCGACATCGGCTCGCTCGGTTTTTCGACCGATACTGAAGCGTCGGAGTGGTTCATCTGCAACGTTGGTGTGGCAGGCGTGCCAGGATCGAGTTTTTTCCGCGAGCCGGTGCAGAACTATCTGCGCTTTCACTTCGCGAAGAGTGAGGAGATGCTGCATCAGGCGGGCGCCAGGCTGGCGAGGGTTCAGGAGATCCGCCAGCGGTAGTTCCGCCCCCGCAAGGTTGTTGATCGCGCATGTTGGCGAACCGTGCGCGTTCACGCGAAAGAGGCAGAGTCACGATCACTCGAGGTCGCGCGCCGCAGTCTGATGCTCGAAAGCCAACTCCGCAGTGAGACTCTCGCGATCGCGCCCGATCGTTGCCACGGCAACGAGAACGCCATTCTGATGGTAGTCAACACGGCAATCCGGCGGCGTTCCGTCGAGTGATCCGTGAAGCGTGGTGGTAAACCCGCGCTCCGCGTGTCCCACGTACAGCAGCGTCACATCGTACTGCTCGGTCCAGAAAAACGGCACAGCGTCGAACACTTCTTGCTGGCCGAGCATGTTGCGCGCGGCGGTCTGTCCCTGTCGTTCCGCCACTACCCAATGCTCTACGCGCATCCGCGCGCCGGTGTGTGGATCGGGCCAGCGCGCGATGTCGCCGGCGGCGAAGATTCCCGGCACACTTGTTTCAAGCCTTGAGTCCACCAGGACACCATTGTCAACGGCGAGTCCAGCGAGCACGGCCAGTTCCACTGAAGGACGCACGCCAACACCCATCACCACCAAATCCGCGTCGAGCAACTCACCGGTGGCGAGTATCGCGCGCTTTTCCTCGATCTTCGCGACTGTTGTGCCGAGGTGGAACACCACGCCATGCGTCTCATGTGCACGCCGCATGAAAGTGCCGACGTCATCGCCGAGCACACGCGCCATCGGTATGGTATCCGGCGCGACAACATGAACGGCAATGCCGTGCGCGCGCAGCGCGGCCGCCGCTTCCATGCCGATGAAACTGGCACCGATTACAACCGCGCTGCGCGCCGATGCGGCGAGCGCCGCAATCGCTTCGCTGTCGTCCAGTGAGCGGAGCGTGTGCACGTGCGGCAGATCGGCGCCCGGAGTATCCAACCGGATCGGATCGGCGCCGGTCGCAAGCAGGAGCGCGCGATACGGGACGCGTTCGCCTCCAGCCAGCTCCACGACATGCGCGGCGGAATCGATCGCAGTGACGCGCGAGTTGAGTCGTACGCCTATCTCGCGATCCGCGTAGAAAGCCGCCGGCCGGACAAAGTTGTATTCGTGCGGTACAGTGCCGGCTATCGTGCCTTTCGAAAAGTTCGGCCGATCGGGCGGCAGCTCTCTGTCAGCAGTCAGGATGGTCACGGCGCCGCGGTAGCCTTCACTGCGCAGCGTCTCCGCCGCCGCGTACCCTGCGGCGCCGCCGCCGACAATCACCATCCCGCTGTCGACGGGATCTTTCGGCTTGGCCGGCAACGCGGCCGCCGGCTCGAGCGCTTCGACCACGAAGACCATGCCATCACGGACGCGGGTGCTCCAGCGATCCAGCGCGTCAAACGCCGGTGCGCGCAGCGCGGCGCCGGTTTCAAGGCTGAAGCAGGCGTGATGAAGCGGGCAGCGCACCGTGCCATCGGTCACAATTCCATCCACCAGCGCAACGCCGTAGTGGGTGCAATGCGCTCCGATCGCGACCACGTCATTGCCGCGCCGCACGAGCAGCACATGCGATCCGAATGCGTGGCCTTGCAGCATGCCGCCCTCGGCAATTGTGGCCAGTGGGACACCGGCTGCGAAATCCGGCCCGGTGAGTGCTGTTGGTATGGATCCCATGTGCGTGCCCGTTCGGCGGTGACGAGAATGTCGCTGAATCTACTGCGCGTGCGCTACGACGTGAGACGTGTCGGAATCACTGCAGAGCCGGATCGGTCCGCACGCGATTGGCAACGTTACGCGGGATGGATTGAGTGCAGGTCGGCGATGCAACTGCTGCGCCCTGCGTCGAATTATTCGCGCCCGTCAGACTGTACTTCGCGCAGCGAACGCAGTCTCAGTTCCTCGAGCTGTGCTTCGACCGACGGCAGCACGAACATGTTGTCGGCAATGTTCGCGATCTCCTCCGCCTCCCGCCACGCCGCCTCGAGCACGGCCAGTTCGCCGTCCATCGCACGACGCTCGCTCTCTTCGTGCAACGCCATTTCCAGCGCCAGTCGGTCCCGTGGCGTCAGGTTCTTCAGCGTACCGCGATCGTGCGGCTTCGATTCGGAGGTGGCGCGTTTCCATCGGCTTACCGCGCGATTCGCTTCGCTGCTGCCGCCGAAGCGCTGTTGCAGGGTCTTCAGCACCTGCACCGGATCGCCGGCTTCCTCAAGCAGGTCAACCGCCTCGGCCACCTGTTTCGTGGATCCGCCAAAACGATTCACCGTCGGCATCAGCCGCGCCGCGATCCGCATCGCTTCATCACCGACGACGAGGTGCGAATCGTTGGTTGACGTGAAGCCGAGCGTGAATTGATCCGAGGCCGCGCCGCGCTCGATGACTGCACCACGGGCGTGCGTGCGGCGCACCGAAATCAGCCTGCCATCGGCCAGCGGAATGCGTGCCACGACTGTGTTCGGCAGGCCATGCACCAGAATATCGCGGATGCCCGCATTGCCCCAGACTCCCGCCAGCGAACCGATACTGGCGCCAACATAAATAATTCCGCCTGCCAGCGTGACTGCGCTCCCGACCACCGCGCTCGTGATCAGCATCTGTCGCCGGCGACGCTTCCCGAACTGATCCCCATAGCGCCACGCCGCCATCTCTGGCCGTTGCGCGTCGCCGATCCGGATCAGATCCACCCCTTCACGCAATCGCGCCAGGCCGACGTTGTCGGTGCTCACACGGAGCCGGCTGGCCCGATACCGTCGCTCAGCCGCTTCGATCGTTTCCCAGCGCTCGTCCAGCGGCGAAAGATTCCACCGGCCGCAGGTGTGGCACACAACCCAGAGGCGGCCCCGGCTCGCATCGAATGCGAGTCGTTTGCCCACCGGAAATGTCTCAAACGCTTCATTGCGTCCGAGATCGGCGTTGCAGTGAATGCAGGTGGTGAACATTTCTTCGGATGCCGCGCGGCTCTCTGGTCACGTGAAAGGCAGTGTGATACGGTACACCGTCAGTCGCCGACTCGTTGCATCGTCAGCATCCGCCAATTGGACAGCGGACTCCGGGGCGGTCGACAACACTTGGACGCAACCGTGGGGAGAGGTGGCGCGCGTGCGCGACAATCACCGCGAACTGCGCATCTCCGTCGCCGAAAGCGCCGCTGCCGGACGCCAGTTCTCGGTCGTGTTCCGGGTGTTCGACGACGGCCTTGGCTGTCGTTGCGAACTTCCTTAGCAGGCGAATCTCGGCGATTTCGAATTCAGCGAGGAGCTGACTGCATTCGAGACGGCCGACAATGCAAACGCGTGCTGGATTGCCGGCAATCGCAAGGCACTGGATCGCTACGAGTTTCTGTATGCGTCATCGCCGGTGAGCATGCTGGGCACGGTGCGCGCACCAAGTCGCAGCTCGACAGCGCGTTCTCGCTGTATTGATCACTCGGCGTGACGGCAATCAAATCCGGCTACGTGAACGAAAAGACCGCTGACGGCAACGCGCATACCGGTCAGTACAGTCAGGCCGCGCACACCCGATCAGCCTCGCGTGCGCACCGTCGACATCGGGCATGCGCTTGACGATTGCGGCGAGCGGGGGGAGCCGGATCGCGCGCGCCAGGGCTTGACGTAACTTACGGCACGTATTAGCGTCCAGATCGTACAGCCTTGGAGAAACTATGGCGATTCTCGATCAACCGCTGCGCGCGGTAGTGCAAGCCGACGCGTCAGATTTGCGGCTCACACCGTTGGCGGAGGCCGTTGTGGCGCGTGTCGCATCAATGGTCTACCGCCTGGTCAGCCAGGCGTCACCCGCAGCCGTCATGAGCGCGGCGGCGTCAGGCTCTAACGCGGCGCTCGTCGGCGCGCTGGCTGATCTCGTCGGCGTTGAGGCACAGGCTCCCGATCCGGTTGCGCTGGCGCGTTTGCGCGGCAGCGTGGCGCTCGCAACCCGCGTCGCAGAATCGGGTGGAGTGTGGCCGGCCGACAAGGCGATTGAGCAACTGAAAGTGACGCGGTCCACGCTGCAGAACTGGCGGATGCTGCGACGCGTGGTGGCACTTGAGCGCGACGATGGGTCGTTCGCGTATCCTGTGGCGCAGTTTCAGCAGCCGCGGTCGGACATGTCATCGCCGCGGCCGTATCCTGCATTGATACAGCTCGGCGCGATTGTTGGTGATCGCCTGACGCCCGAAGAACTTGTCGTGTTGCTTGCGACACCTCAGGAAGAACTGGCGAACGCAGATGGCCGTGCGCGCACCGCATTTGATGCTTTGGCCGATGGTGATGTTGATGCCGTCACCGCACTGGTCGTGCGCGTCGTGACGCCAGCTGACGAAGGCGCGCCGCTGATCGCTGCTGAACTGCCGCGCACGATGTGAGTGCATTCCGGTTCGGCCCGGACGCTGGGCTGCCGGCGGGTTTTGCTCAATGTCCCACCGGCACTGTGCTGCTTCGCGGACACAGCCCCGATCGAGCGCCGGCGTGGTTTGGTCCCGCGGTTGGTGAACGTGGCACAAACCGATTTGATCTTCCGTTTCGAGGGCGCGCGTCGGACCCCGGCGTGTGCTATCTCGCATCAACGCTCGATGGCGTGCTGCTGGAGCGTGTGATTCGTGACGCGAGGCGTGACGTGCTGTCGCTGGCAACTCTCAGGACGCGGCATGCGGTAACGCCTGTTGTGACGACGCGCGATTTGATGCTGATTGATCTGCTCGTCGCGCCGTGGATTCGGCATGGCGTGCAGGTCGGCGAAATGACCGCGCCACCGCCTTACAACCCCACGCAGCGTCTCGCTGAGCGACTGCTGTCAATCACGCCAGATGGCTCGCCCGAGTCGCCGCCTGCTGTGCCAGATGGGATTGTGTATGGATCGCGGTTTGGCGCCGCCACTGAGTGTCTGGCGTTGTGGGATCGTGCCGCGTCCGCGCTGGTCTGGCAAAAAACCACTCCGATCGGCGACGAAAATAACGCTTTCGCGACCACCTGCTCTCGCCTTGGGATCGGCTTAGTACCGTAGCGTTCGCAATGCCACAGCCGCATGCTGACGCTCGCGGAGAACGTTGAACCACCCGTGCGTCTCGACCGCAGCGGCACGCGTCAGGGAGTGCGCGCGTGCCAAATCCCTGGGCCTCACTTCGCCATCTTCGACAACACGTATTGCACCGCCAGATCGGTCGTGCTCCACAACTGGATATCAGCCCCGCTGCCGTAACGCATCGCGCCAAGCTGTCCGCGGTCAAAGCCATAGCTCCACAATTCCGTGTGAAAGCCGGACTGTTCAACCGCCGTTCGCACCTTCGTCATTGCCGCACGCAACTCGGTCAGATAAGCAGCATCCGGCGCTGCCACATTCGCCTGCACGCGCGCGATCCGGTTTGCCACGCCGAGCAGAAAGAGATTCGCTTCGCGGCCCCAGACCACGCGCGGACCGTGATACGGGTCCTTCACGAACATCTGCCACACGGCTGGCGTCGCATAGGCATCGTTCGACACCACTGGGCCGATGCGATCCACGAACAGCCCCGCCGGATACGCCCTCGCAAACAGTCGAACGGTCCGCATGGCATTCGCATTCTCCTCGGCCGTCGGCGCGCTGGCGCTGCCTTCGTTATCGCCGAGGAACAGCAGCGTTGCCGGATCGGTGTTGGCAACGCCGATCGGTGCGGCATCGGCATCCAATGCCACGGCCAGGAAGGTGAGCGAGTCGGTCAATGCGGCGGCCGTGCTCTCACGTGATTGCCACCATGCCCGTTCATCTTCCGGCATCTCGGCGAGGCGTGCAAGCGTCATCGCGCGAACCTGCTCTGGCGCGAGCGTGACGATGAAATGCTTCGACGCGCCGCGCCACGTGATGATCGCCTGATGCAGCGCGCCCGGATCCCGTGCGTACCGTGCCAGCGGCGTGTCACCGGTCGTCGCACGCGAGGTTGATATTTCCAGTTGCCGCATCGTCGCCAGGATCTGACCGACCGATTCCAGTGCGTGCGGCACCCAGATGGTGTTGATGTCCATCGCGTAGCGTCCGCCCGCATATCCGGCGCCGCTGTCACGCCAGCTGGCCGATCCCCAGCCGAACGGTTCGCGCGGCGCAAAGGAAATCAGGTTTGCCGGCTGCGGCGATGTGGCGTAGGGCGCGGTGAGTCGTGCGACGAGTGCGAGTTCGCGCAGCAGTCGGTCGGCGCGGGTCCCGCCACCGTCGGCCGCGCTGCGCAGGAAGGCGCGCTTGGCAGCGTCCGGCACCGACGGATCGGTGATCCAGCGCGCGACGACGATCGCGAACTGATACTCGTCGTCGATCATGTGATAGTTCTCGCGCACGCGCCGCAGATCGCGCAGGACGAGATCAGCGCGCGTAAGCAACGCCGCTGCCGCCGCCCTGTCGCCGCGCGTGGTGCGCTCCGTGTACTGCGCCATCAGCGCCGCATACTCGCCGGCCGATTCGCGCACGGCCTGATCGCCAAGCGCTTCCTCGTGACTGACGTCACCCTGCGGTCCGAGCTTGCGCAACGCCGACGCGATCACCGCCTCAATCGTCTCGTGCTGCCAGATCGGGCGCATCATCAGCGCGGTCATGAGCATGTCACGACCGAAATACGTCGCGTACGTCGGCAGGCCGGCCATCAGCTTCTCGCGTGACACGAGCAACTCCACGCCAGTGACCTGCCGCTCCATGCGACGCGCTCTGATGGCCGCCGAATCGCCGCTGCTCACGGCCGCGCCGCGCGCCCGCGTCGTATCGAGCCAGGCGAGAAAATCGGGGGTGAATATCTGCTGACGCGTAAGTGGCGTGAGGGCCCTGGCGGTGGTGCTGACGTGCACCGCGAAGTGAATTTCATCGCCCTGTTTCGCATGCAGCGTGAGCGAATCGCCGGCCACAGTGGCGACGACGGCTGCTGTATCGACGCGCACGTCCATGCTGATCGTGTCGCGCCCATCGAGTGTGACCTGCACCACACGTCCGATCCAGTTTCCGCCGGCCGCACGCAGCGATGGATGTGGGTACAGGCGTGAGCGCAGTACCGCCATCGTTGGCGCGTGCAGGCGGACGAGGTGCCGATCGCGAACAGCAGCCGGCAGCCCGTCAAGTGCCGCAACCAGGTGATCGACATCCTTGATCGCGTAGGGCGCTGTGGCAAAGCCGTCGCGCGCGCGCTGATCATACTGGAAGTCGCGCTCCACGCGCATGGAACCGAGCAGAAACCAGCCCAGCGTCAGCGTCGGACTGTGTGCGGTGAGCTGGTGCTCGAAATGTCGGGTGCGGCCTGCGGCACTCACAGTTGCGCCTGCGCCTCCCCAGGCGAGCGCCGCTGGCTGGCCGGCCGCGTCACGGGCGGTGAAGCCGGCGCTGGCGTTGTCAGCGTCCGCGAAGAGGTGCACGACACGCGCGCCGCGCTGATCGATGTAGACCTGCAGCGTGTTGCGCGCGGCGTCGCGGAAGAATCGTGTCTGGTAGCCGCGGTAGGCGCTGGTGTCGTCGAGGGTCGCGTCGGGGAAGGAGAGCACCGGCGTCACCGGTTGCTGTGCGACCGCGAGCTGGGCGAAAAACGCGAGTGCGAGCGCGGTCATGCCGGTGTCGGCCGACGTGCGGCGAGGTGCGGGGCGGGGTGCATAGCGAGTTGGGGCG
>JANMWU010000643.1:0-3408 GCA_031380785.1 Gemmatimonadaceae bacterium | reverse complement strand
CCGGCCACCAGGCCGCAGATACGCGTTCACCTCGGCTGTCACCAGCACGGCTGCGACGTTTCGCGTGCGCAGCACGTTGGCCGGCACCGTGATATCGAATCGCTTCAGCAGGTTCACAATGCTCTGCACCGTCTGACCGCCCTGTGATCCACCCATCCCGCGATCGCCGGTGCCATCGAGTCCAGCCACCAGACCGTAGCCGACCATGCGCATCGGTGCCGCGCCATCAGCCAGCACCAGGTCGCGAATCTTCGACTGTGCCGACAACAGCGACGCCGCGATCATCCACAACACCGACATCGTCATGCAGACCGCCGCGACCTGTCGCGCGCGACGCTGTGCGCGCTCGGCGCCGCGCTGAAGTTCGATCATGGCCAGAACGCGCTGAGGATCTTGCCGAGCAATCCCTGCTTGGCCTTGCCGAGACTGCCCTTGTTGGCGATGTCCAGCTTCGCGTCAGCCACCAGTGAACTGGCGATGGTATTCATGCCGCTCAGGTCCTGCGGGCGGATGGCGCCGGAGAAATTGATCGTCTGCTGTTCCTTGTCGACACCGATCGACTTGGTGCCCTTGATCGTGAGCACGCCGCTGACCGGATCGATGCTCACCACTCGTGCGGTGATTTCGCCGTCGAGTCGCAGCTGACGTGAGCGGTCACCTCGCTGAGTGCTGGCGCCGTTGTTACTGGTGTTGAAGCTCGCACCTGGCGCTGTGGCCGCCACCGCACCGGGCGTGATCAGTTTGAAATCGGTGTTCCGTTTGCGATTCTGGGTCGCGTTGTCAGTCATGTTCGCCGACGCCAGCGTGTATTCATCGATGTGCACGATGATCAGGTCGCCCACCGCATAGGCGCGTCGATCCGACGTCCAGTTGAGTCGCGCAGGCCTGGCATTGAGCGCGGCGGTGGGTGCCACCGGCGCCACGACAACGCTGTCGCGACGTGGCGCCTGACCGCGCGCAAGCTGTGCTACGCCCATCGTCAGACCCATGAGCGCGGCGAGGCGCATGAAGTCGCGTTCTGTCTTCGTCATCAGTCCAGCCTCACGGTGTTGCGTCCGGTTGCGATGCCGGCGAAGCGCCGGCCGCGATCAAGACGAATGGCGACGCGCGCACCCAGCGACGCGTTGTGCAATGCGGTGCCGACAAGTGCGAGGCGCACACCGCCGCGAATTATTTCTGCCGTCACGGTGTCGCCGGCGAACACCACCGGTGCCGATGCCACGTCGACGGCGCGGATCGTCTCGCCAGCGCGCAGCGTACGACGCGTTTCCGAACCGATGACGCCGTGCAGCGTGACCAGCGCATCCACTTCCGGGGCGCCCCACACCAGCGTGCGCTGCAGCAGCACATCGGATTCGCCGAGCAACGCGCCGCGCGCTATCGCACGGGCGGTAACCGCTTCACTCTTTTCATGCCCGATGCGCAGCCGACCCACCAGCACCGGCGCCGCGAAACGCTGGCGCCGCACGGTGATGGTGTAGATGCCGGATCGGTCGCTGCCGCTGATCTCTGCAGTCGATGCGCTCAATGCACTGCTGTCGCCGCGCACCACGTTCCACTTCACGCACCAGCCACCGCGCGGAGCCGTGCCCCACGCCTGCGTTACGCGCGCCACCAGCGAATCCACCAACGCGCGTGATTGCGCCTGCAGCGGTGCCGAAACGGCGAGCAGCGTGACGAGTGCAACGCGACGCATCAGCGTACCAGGCCGTTCGCGATCTGCAGCATGTCGTCGCTGGTCTTGATCGACTTCGACGTCAGCTCGTACGCGCGCATGGTGGTGATCATGTCGACCATTTCCGTCACCACTTCGACGTTCGACATTTCCAGCGAACCTTGCATCAGTCGCCCGGTACCTTCGTCCTGCGGAAAACTGGTTGCTGGTTCACCGCTGGCTGGCGTGGCCGTGTACATGTTCTGACCCATCGACATCAGGCCGGCAGGATTGGTGAAACGCGCGAGCTCGATGCGGCCAAGTTCTTCGGGCGTTGAACTACCAGGGCGCATCACACTGACGATGCCGGACGGTCCGATGCTGAGCTGTGTTGACTGCGCTGGGACACGGATGTTCGGCAGCACCGGATTGCCTTCAGCCGTCACGAGCACGCCCTGATCGCTGAGCTGCAGCTTGCCGTCACGCGTGTACGCAATCGAGCCACTCGGCAGCTGTACCTGGAGAAAGCCATCGCCTTCGATGGCCACGTCAGTCGGGTTCTGCGTCGTTTCGATCGAGCCCTGTGCGTGATCCTTCTGCACACCGGCCAGTCGCACACCGCGACCGATCTGAACTGCGGGCAATGTGTTGGCGGCCGGACCACCGATCACCTGCGGGCCGGTGACGGTTTGATAGAGCAGATCTTCGAAGTTGGCGCGACTGCGCTTGTAGCCCGTGGTATTCACGTTCGCCAGGTTGTTCGCGATCACGTCCTGGCGAGTCTGTTGTGCGCGCATACCTGACGCAGCGGCGCGAAGTGCCGGATCCATTCGTTGTAATCTCCTGTGCGGGACTAGGCCGGTTTCCCGATCTGGTTGGCGGCGATGCCGCGGATATCGTCCATCACCGAGATGGATTTCTGCACGTCCGCGTAAGCGCGCACGGTGTCGATCATTTCTGTCAGCGATTCGATCGAGTTCACATTGCTGGACTCGAGTGAGCCCTGCATGATCTGCCGCTCGGTGTCGTCGGCCGGCTTGCGCCTGGCGTCAGGCATGAACAGGCCGCCGCCGAGGTGTTGCAGTGCGGCATTGGCGGGTACGGTTTCCATGCGCAGTACTGCGGCTTTCATTCGCGACGGCAGATGACCTTTTGCAATGCTGCCTTCGCCGGTGGCCGGTGGTTGCACGGTGATGACGCCATCGCGACCGATACCGATATCGCCGGCCGGCAGCACGATTGGTCCATCTTCGCCGAGTACCAGGTGACCCTGCTGCGTGACGAGTCGACGCTGTTCATCGAGTCGCAGCGCACCGCCGCGCGTGAGTCGTTCACCGGCCGGCGTCTGAACAACCAGAAATGCGTCACTCTGAACCGCAACGTCGAGCGAATTGCCCGTCGGCTTGATGTCACCTTGCGAGCGATCGGTCATCGAGTCGGCCGCAGCAACCGCGTCGTCCACCATGCGTCCGAAGACGCGCTCTTTCTTGAAGCCGGTGGTGTCGACGTTGGCGAGGTTGTTCGCGATCGACTGCTGGCGGCGCTCGTAGAACGCAAGCGCGGCGGCGGCACTGGTCAGACCGGAGTTTTTGAGGATGGGGGGCATGGCGGCGGGGCGAGTGTCTGCCGGTTCACTGCGCAATCGATGGGCCGTTAGCGGAGGCCAGCTAAGTCTTTTATTGTTATGGAGTTACGGAATCGCATAGGCTGGAGACTCGGCTGTGAACCAGGCAATCAGTGCCGAGTGCGGCAGC
>JANMWU010000581.1:0-2665 GCA_031380785.1 Gemmatimonadaceae bacterium | reverse complement strand
GACATGCTGGACAGATCACCACCCTTGCGCCAGTCAACCTGCACGCCGAGCGTGAAACGGCCGACCGTGAACGTGTTGGTGAAGTACGTCTCGAAGTCCGGGTTGGACTCGCCAACGACCCTGACGGCAGTGAAGACCGAGTCTCCGCCGGCGGCGTTCTTGGCGTAGACCGGCGCGTTGCCCCAGATGGCGGTGGTGCTCACACCCTGCGCAATCCTCGAGCGGCCATACGCCTCGCCGAAGCCGGTAGCGCCCACGGCGAACTGGGCGATGGGGAGCTTCTCGACTTTGTTTCGGATGCGCTGGAACGAAGTGCGTGACACCCAGCTGAATCCCTTGGCGCGGATAGGCTCAATAGTGAGCGCGGCTTCGTAGCCCGTGTTCGCCAGCGTGCCACCGTTGAAAAACTCCGTCGAGAGACCAGTTGAGTTTGCGAGAGGGCGCTGGAGGAACAGGTCGTTGATCTTGGAATCGAAGTAGGTGCCTTCAAAACCAAGCCGGCCATTGAAGGCGCGGGCGTCAAAACCGTACTCCTTCTCCGTCTTGCGCTCCGGCTTCACGTTCGGATTGCCCTTCGCGGTATTCACGCCAAGACCGTTGATGCCACCGATCTGACCAGAGCCGGCGATTGTGATCGAGCGCGCGCCGTACGTCGGACGGTTGCCGGTCTGACCCCACGACGCACGAAGCTTGAACTCGTCGAGGTGCGGCAGAATACTGACAAAGCGATACGAACCCTGGAATGCCGGATACGTATAGAACTTCTTGAAATCTCCGTTGTCGCTGGAGCGATCGCCGCGAATGCTGCCAGAGAGATACAGGCGTTCGTCGAAAGCGAGGATCGACTGCTGCACGTACCACGCCTGGTCGATGTCTTTCGTCTTCCTCTGATCCGTGAACTGCGTGCCCTGGTTGACATTGGCCACAGAGGGAATCAGTCCGCGCGCCGTGACGAGGTACGCATTCAGGCGCTGCTGTTCTTCCGTCACACCCGCAACGGTGCTGAGCGAGAATGGCAAGTTGGAGGGGGTGAAGTCATACGACATGCTGAGCCGCTGATTCAGCTGCCGGTTGAGATTGGTGTTCTGAACCGCCGTGCCAAGCAGTCCGTCATTGCTCTCGAACTGCAGAAAGTTCGGGCTATAGAGCTGATTCTCCTGCGCGAACTGATCGATTCCAGTCAGGTACTCGAAGCGCAGGCGGTTCGACGCCGACTGAAGCGCCTGAAATGCCAGTGAGCCTGAACCGATGAAGCGGTTCACGTCTTCGGTGTTCTTCAGGAAGTGGAACGTCTGGAACGGATTCGAACTGCTCGAGCCACCGCCGCCAGCGTACGAATTCACGGGATAGTTCCCGTTGGCGTCCACCGTGTTCATGTTCAGAAAGCTCGGCGTGTACGCAAAGTTGTACAGCGGGCTGGTGTACGTGTTGTCGTTGTTCGACAGGCCGCGATTGGCGTTGTTTCGCGTGATACCGAGATCGAGCTTGGCCGAGATGCGGCTCGACAGGTTGTGATCGATATTGATCCGCGCGTTATCGCGGAGCGCGTTCGTATTCTCCGCGATTCCACCTTCCAGTTGCCGGCTCACTGAAGCCAGGTAGCGCGTACCGCCATCGGCCGTGCCACCACTCACCTGCAGCGCGCTGTTGTAGCCACTCGCGTTCCGACCGAAAAGCTGCTTGTTGAAGTCGTTGTATGGAATCGAGTTGCCATTTGCGGCATAGATCTGACGGAACTGCGCCTGACCCGGAGCGCCGGAACCTGCGTCCGCGGCTTCAAGTGCCGATACCGTGTCACGGAACTGACGCTGACCAACGCCGCGCAGCAGCGACGACTGCCCAACACGTTGCGTGAAGCTCCAGCGCGGAGCGCCAGCCTTGCCGCGCTTGGTGGTGATAAGCACCACACCGTTGGTGGCGCGCGAACCGTACAGCGAGGCTGCCGCGGCGCCCTTCAGCACCTGTACATCCTCGATTTCCGCCGGGTTCATATCTGCCAGACGGTTCGTCGGATTGTCCTGCGACGACGAATTGCTGCCGCCGGCTGCGTTCGTGATCGCGTTCGCACCGCTGTTGATAGCCGCGTTCGACATGATCACGCCATCGATCACGAACAACGGCTGACCGTTGCCAAGGATCGAGGTGACGCCGCGGATCTGGATCTGACCACCGCCACCCGGAGCGCCGGAGTTCAGATTGATGCGCGCGCCGACAACCTTGCCCTGCAGTGCCTGGTCGAGTGAGTTCGACGGCACCGCAGAAAGCGCTTCACCGCCGACCGAGACAATGGCCGTCGCTGCGTTCTTTCGGTCCAGGGTGCCCTGCTGGCCGGTGACGACGATTCCTTCCAGCTGCAGCACGTCCTTCCGCATGACGATGTCGACCGCGCTTCCACTGGCTGGAACCAGCACCGTCTTCAACGTGTATCCGATACGACGTATACGCAGCGAGACAGCACCATTTGGAACGAGGACTGAGTACACACCGGCGTCGTTGGTGTAAGCGCCGATTGTCGTGCCCACCAGTTGCACACTGACATTGCTGAGCGGAACACCGCTCCCTTCCTCTGTCACCTTGCCACTGACGCGCCTTTGCGCGAGCAGATTGCCAGCCGCCAGCGCCAATAGCGCCAGAACGGTGGCTCCCCGACGGATGAGACCCACGG
>JANMWU010000576.1:0-1942 GCA_031380785.1 Gemmatimonadaceae bacterium | reverse complement strand
CCAGCCGCGCTGGCGCTGGTGGCAGCGCGATTCAAGGCGCTGTCCGAACCCGCGCGATTGCAGATCCTCGGCGTGCTGCGGCATGGCGAACGCACGGTGGGCGACCTGGTGGAGGAGACTGGCCTCGGTCAGGCCAACGTGTCCAAGCACCTGCAGCAGCTGCACACGCTTGCATTCGTGTCACGGCGGAAGGATGGCCCGTTCGTGTATTACGAACTCGCCGACGCAAGCGTGTTTCAGCTCTGTGACCTGATGTGCAAACGACTCGAGTCCGATGCGCGCGCCCGTCACCTGTTGCTTGCCCGCCGATGATGCATCCCTGGCCGTGGTATCTGGCTGGTCCGCTGATCGGACTTTTCGTGCCCGCATTGCTCCTGATCGGAAACCGGAGCTTCGGTATCTCGATCGCACTGCGTCACACGTGCGCGGCGTTGCTGCCCACGCGCGTCGAATATTTTCGCTACGACTGGCGGCGCGTCGGCGCGTGGAATCTCGCGTTCACGCTCGGGATCCTGCTCGGTGGCGCGATCGTGCATCAATGGCTCAGTGACGGGGCGCCGGTGGCACTGTCGCAGGCAGCACAACACAGTCTGCATGCACTCGGCGTTGACACTGCGTCTGGACTCGTCCCTGCACAGTTCTTTTCGTGGCACGCGCTCACCACGTGGCGTGGTCTGACGATGATTGTCGGCGGCGGTTTCCTGATTGGGTTCGGAACCGCGTACGCTGGCGGATGCACCTCGGGACATGCGATCAGCGGGCTCGCCGACCTGCAATTGCCGTCGCTGGTTGCAGTCATCGGCTTCTTCGCTGGCGGTCTGTTTACGACGTGGCTGATCCTTCCTGCATTGCTGGCCCGCTGACGCATCATGACCGCAAATCAGGACGAAGCGCGCCCCGGACTTCTGATGTTGACCGTGTATCTCGCACTCGGCATCGGATTCGGAATCGTGCTCACGAAATCCGAAGTCGTGTCATGGTACCGTATCCAGGAGATGTTCCGGTTTCAGAGCGTGCACATGTACGGCATCATCGGTAGCGCGGTGGCGGTGGCAGCTGTCGGCTTGCAGATCATTCGGCGCCGCGGTCTTCGCAGTCTTGCGGGAGAACCGATTGTAGTGCCGCCGAAAGTGATGGGCTCCGGAGCGCGTTATGCTGTTGGTGGCGTGCTGTTCGGGGTCGGATGGGCACTGACGGGCGCCTGTCCCGGTCCGCTGATGGCGCTGGTGGGGAGCGGTGTCAGTGTGATGCTGGCCACGATCGGTAGTGCGCTCATCGGCACGTGGACGTACGGATTGGTTCGCGATCGTCTGCCGCACTGATTTCGTTTGCTGGCACGAGTTTGTGCAGAACTCGTCGACGTGCGAGCGGTACGCGGGCGTGGCCGAAGCGACTCAGTCGTACCACCTGCGTGCCATCCCAACTTCAATAAAGTGCACTAGCTTTTCCCGACCTTGGGCATCGTCACAATTTCTGGAGCTCGCATGCGGACCGTTCGTCTGACCTCGCTGTTGGTTGCCGCCGCCATTCTGACCACTGCCTGTGAGAAGACCGCCGACAGTCCCGGCAAAGGCGACACGGCCGTTCCGTACGGCGGCTCGGGGGCCACTGGGTCGGTTGGCAGCACACCCGGCTATCTGAACGCGGCCGGCGTGGACAAGAATCCCAACACGGCCAAGCCCGCAGCCGCCACGCCCAGCCCGACCTCCCCGGCGGACTCGGCTGCTAAGCCAGCGGCGGCACCTGCCGACACTGCGAAGGAGGCTGCGGCGAAGAAATGAGGGTTTGGATGAGGACTGTGGCACATCGCTGAATATCGGCGAGCCGGGCCTACACTTTTGTCCATGGGTCTGACAAGTTGTGAGTGCCTGATGGGGTGTAGGTCAATGGCAGACCACCCGGCTGTTAACCGGGATGTTGCAGGTTCGAGTCCTGCCGCCCC
>JANMWU010000569.1:0-5810 GCA_031380785.1 Gemmatimonadaceae bacterium | reverse complement strand
CCGCCAAACGCATCGCGGTGGCGACTGCGGTGCCGACGCTCGCCATCGGGCAACGGATGCGCTACCTCGCGACGGCCTATGACGACGGCAATGATCGCCGCGACGACCGCGTGCTCTGGACCAGCAGCAACCCGCGCATTGTGTCGATCTCGCGCGACGGACTGGCCAGCGCAATCGCCGCCGGTTCGGCGAAACTGATTGCCGCCGCCGGCAGTGCCACGCAGGAGGTTCCGGTCACCGTCGCGGCACGGCGCATCGCTTCACTCGAGGTCTCGCCCGCCTCGGCCGATGCACGCACCGGCGACGTCATTCACTTCGCCGCCAAACCGAAGGACGCCGCCGGCAAGGCGATCGAAGGACTTACGCCGATCTGGAGCTTCAGCCCCGGTCAGGGCCTCATTGGTGCTGACGGCGGCTTTGTTGGCTATGATCAGGGCACATACACCGTGACAGCAAGTTTCGGAACACAAAGCGCCGAAGCCACCGTCACCTTGAACGCGCGCGACGTGCGGCGCCCGCTGGAAGTGGTGGGCCGCTCTCCGAAGAAGGCGCACACCACCGAGGAAGTATGGATTCATCCGAACGGCAAGGTGGCGTACCTCGGCTCAGGTGGTGGCGGCGATGTGTTCTACACCATCGACATCTCTGATCCCGCCAATCCGATCGTGTCAGACAGCATGGTGCAGAACACGCGCCGCGTGAACGACCTGATGACGACGCCCGACGGAAAGTTTCTCGTGAACACGCGCGAGGGTGCGTCGGACCGCAAGAACGGCATTGTTATAAGCAGTCTTGCCGATCCGTTGCATCCGGTGAAGATCGCCGAGTTCACGGATGGCATGACCGGCGGCGTGCACTCGGCGTTCGTGTACGCGCAGCCGAAATACGGCACGCAGGTGTACGCGACCAACGACGGTACCGGCGCGCTTCACATCATCGACATCACCGATCCGTACAAGCCGCATCAGGCTGGGCTCTGGCAGACGTCGCGTCCTGAGGCGGGTCGCACGCTGCATGATGTGGATGTGCAGGACGGATTGGCCTATTTGAGCTACTGGAATGACGGTCTCGTGATTCTCGATGTCGGCAACGGCATCAAGGGTGGATCGCCGTCGAACCCGGTGCTGGTGAGTCAGTACAAGTACGATCTGAACGATATGTATCGTCAGGTGGAACTGGCTGGCGGGCCAGGATTCATCCGCGGTACGCACACGGCGTGGCGCCACAAGAACTACGTCTTCATCGCCGATGAAGTCTTTCCGGCCAGCGGTGTGCAGGGTGCCAGGGACGCCAGCGCCGGTCGCGCGTACGGTCGCCTGCAGGTGATCGATGTGTCCGACTACGCCAACCCGAAGCCGGTGGCATTTTACGAGCCGGAGTTCGGCGGTGTACACAACATCTGGATCGCCGGCGACACTCTCTACATGGGCGCCTACAACGCCGGCTTCCGCACCTTTGACATCAGCGGCGAATTGCGCGGTGATCTGCGCGCACAGCAGCGCGAGATGTCGCATCTGAACACCGCCGACATGGAAGGCTTCGTGAAGAATTCCGCCATGACGTGGGGCGTCGTGGTGCGCGATGGTCTGGCGTATGTGAACGACATGTACAACGGTCTCTGGATTGTGCGGATGAAACCGAAGCGCGGCATCACACCGTGACGCGTCGATGGTTGGCGTTGCGTGACCTCGCGTCGTGCGGCACACAACGCATGCGCTGTTTAGCCGGCGCGCTGACGCTGGCAACGATGTGTGTGACCGGTCGCGCCAACGCGCAGGCGATGCTGCCGAACGTTGTGCCGTCGATGCCAGAGAAGACGTACACCGTCGCTGTAGCATCGGAAGCGACCGACGAGATCACGATCATCAGCTTTGGCCCCGGTGGCGCCGCCATTCAGGCCAAGGTGCCGATCGGGTTGAGCAACACCGATCCTGATGGCCCCCACGGACTCGCCGCGTCGCCCGACAAACAGTTTTATTACGTGTCGACTGCACACGGCACGCCGTTCGGCAGCTTCTGGAAGCTGCGCACCAGCGACAACGCGATACTCGGCCGCGTGACGCTCGGCAACTTCCCCGCCACCGCGCAGATCACGCCCGAAGGCCATCTCGCGTTCGTCGTGAATTTCAACCTGCACGGCAACATGGTGCCGAGTGATGTGAGCGTGGTTGGAGTTGATGACATGGTCGAGATCACGCGCATTCCGACCTGCACCATGCCGCATGGTTCGCGGCTCAATCCACAGGGTACCAAGCACTACTCGGCGTGCATGATGGACGACATGCTGGTGGAGATTGACGTCGCCACCTTTACCGTCAGCCGGCACTTCATGCTGACGAAGGGCAAGGAGATGGGCATGTCGGGCCCGCCGATGACGGTGGCGCACGGCGAACGCCAAGACATGTCGGGTCACGGCATGGCAGCACCGGCGGCCAACGACCCAACCTGTTCGCCGACGTGGGCGCAGCCATCGGCCGATGGTCGACGCATTTACGTGGCATGCAATCGCAGCAGTGACATCGTCGAAATCGACACCGAGTCATGGCAGATGCTGCGCCACATCCCGACCGGCAACGGCGTGTACAACCTGGGCATCACGCACGACGGCACGAAACTGATCGCGACAAACAAGCGTGGGCAGTCGGTGAGCATTTTCGAGCTGCCCAGCGGGAAGGAACTGGCGCGGATTCCCACCAGACGCAAGGTGGTGCACGGCGTGGCGGTGTCGGGTGATGATCGCTATGCGTTCATCTCGGTCGAAGGGATCGGGTCAGAACCGGGGACGCTGGAGATCATCGACCTGCGCACTCTGACCACGGTTGCGACGGTTGATGTGGGGCAGATGGCGGGTGGGCTGGACGTTTTGCGATAGTTGCGCGACAGAGCCTTGGTGCGCACGCCTTCCGTTTCGCTATATTTTGAATGATCTCGGTGCCCGTCTTGCCAAGTGTTCGGTTGCTCGCTGCAGTGATCATCTGCCTCGCGTCGGCGATCCTGTGTACCGCGTTGGTGCGCCAGCCGCCATGGCTGGGACTCGGCTTTGAGCAGACCACGGCCGGCGCCACGCTGCGACTCGCGTCGGTGGATGTCTCGCACACAGGCAAAGGCGCGCAATCCGGCGATTCATTGATCGCAATCGGCGCCGTTGGCGGCAAGCCGATGGCCATGCAGCCACGCGATCTGCTCGAGGAACCCGACTTCCTCAATACCTGGGCGGAAGAAGACGCGTTCTATTCGCGGCAGTCGCAGCTCACGGATATCCTGCACGCGCCGCACGTTTCCCTTACGCTGCACGACAAGAGCAACACGGTGCGCACTGTGGTCGTGACGCCGCGCGCACGACCGCTCAACAGCCTGCCGCTGATCTTCTGGCTGCAGCTGCTGTTCGGCGCCGCCGGCATGATCATCGGGACATGGGTCTGGGCGCTGCGACCAGCCGACTGGGGCCCGCGCGCATATGCGATCACTGGTGCCTGCTTTCTGATCTTTGCGCACGCCGCCGCGATCTACAGCGCGCGCGAGCTGGCGCTCCCGGGAACGCTCTTTCGCACGCTCAGCGGGATCAATCACTTTGGCGCGATCCACTTCGGCGCCGCGCTATGTGCACTTTTTTTCGTCTATCCGATCCGGCTCACCGGCGATCGGGTGCCGCTGTATCTCGGCGCCATTGCGTCGCTCTGGTGGCTGGCGTGTGTGACGCACCTCGCGCCCGATCAGGACTGGGGCTCGCGATTCCCCGTCATACTCGAGATGCTCGGCGCGATCGGCATTTCGCTCGTGCAGTGGCGCCGCACCACCGGCGACCCGGCGGCGCGTGCGGTGCTGCGCTGGTTTGCCGTCAGTGTGCTCACCGGCTGCGGCGCATTCATCGGGCTCACGGCACTCGTCAGCTCAATCGGCGGATTGCCGCCAATTCCGCAGGGATACGCGTTCGGATTCTTCGTGCTGATGTACGCCGGACTGGCAGTTGGGCTGCGACAGTACCGCGTCTTCGATCTCGATCAGTGGGCGTATCGCATACTGTTCTGGGGACTGCTGGTTGCAGCATTCGTTGCCGTCGATCTGGCGCTGATCGGCACCGCGAGTTCCAGCGCGGCGCGCACGTTGGTCATGGCACTGTTCCTCGCACTCGGCACCTTCCCCTTGCGCCGTTGGGTGTGGTCGCGACTGTTCGACAGGGACCAACTGCCGCCTGAACAGTTGTTCGAACGTGCACTGCACGTGGCGTATGCAACCTCGGATCGTGAGCGCGACGAACGGTGGCGCGCGTTGTTGCTCGGCCTGTTCGACCCGTTGCACGCTGCGCCGGACGGGACGCGCGAAACCGCCGGTTCACCCGACGACGTGACGCTGATGGCGCAGGGACAGGAACTGGCGGTGCCGGCGGTCGGATCGTCGCCGGCGCTGCGACTCACCTACGCCGGCGGCGGCAAGCGCCTCTTCACACCCGGCGACGCGCAACTCGTGCGCACGCTCGCATCGCTCATGCATTCGGCCAACGAGAGCCGGCGCGCGTACGACATTGGCGCGCGTCGGGAGCGTACACGCATCGCGCGCGATCTGCACGACACCGTCAGTTCACCGCTGCTGGCCGGATTGGCTCCGCTCGACGCGGGCGACGCGAATGGCGAACAGATGGCGGCGGTTCAGAATGAAATTCGTCGCGCGGTGCGCGGCATGCGCAGCGTGGCGAGCGGAGAAAATGTATCCGCGGCGCCGGTGGCTGACTGCGTCGCTGACGCACGTTTTGCGGCAGTCGAGCGGCTGACGGCCGCCGGACTCACCGTAAGCTGGCCAATCAACGACATCGGGGCGTACATGTTCGGTCCGCAGGAACGGCACGCGTTCACCGCGTTCGTGCAGGAATCGATCACCAATGTGATCCGGCATGCGAATGCATCATACGTGGCGGTGAGCATCACAGTGACAGACGCCGATCTGCACTGTTCGATCAGCGACGATGGCCGCGGCTTCACTCCCGACCCAGCGTGCACCGGCGATGGGTTGCCGAACCTGCTGGCGCGCGCCGCGACACTGTCGGGCGTTGCGAGCATCGGTCCGCGACCTGACGGTGTGCGTGGGACCGCGGTGATGCTGCGCGCTCCACTCCGTGTGGCTGCAGAGGTATCATGAGCGACGCACCGGCGGTGCGCGCGGTGCAGAATGTGCTGATCGTCGAGGACGATCCGGCGATGGAAGCCGAGGCCATCGCAGCCGTGTCGGTGTTTCCGGGTGCGAACGTGCGTACTGCGCGGACAATCGCCGAAGCCGAACGCTGGATAAAGCGCGTGACCTTCGATCTCGCGATCATCGATCTCGGATTGCCCGATGGCTCCGGGATTCAGCTGATCCGCGGACTGATGGGCGACACACCACATACGGTTGACTTTCACACCATGCCGACGGTGTGCGTGGCGCGCACGGTGTTCGATGACGATGCCCATCTCTTCGCCGCGCTCTCGGCGGGAGCGCAGGGCTATCTGCTCAAAGGCGAAACCATCGACGTGGTGCGTATGCGACTGCTGGCCGCGATGGCCGGCGAGCCGGTGGTGTCGCCGTCGATCGCACGCCGGGTGCTGGCGTATTTCCGCGGCGACTTTGAACCGGTGCGGCAGCCGCAGCCATCGCGACCCACATTGCCGCCGGCCGCGCTCACGAACCGTGAAACTGAGGTGCTAAGACGCCTGGCGCAGGGGATGACGCTGGCCGAAGTGGGGCGCGACCTGACGTTGTCTGTGAACACCGTCAAGACGCATGTGAAGAGCGTGTACTCGCGGCTCGATGTGAGCTCGCGCATCGCCGCCGTCGAT
>JANMWU010000555.1:0-6850 GCA_031380785.1 Gemmatimonadaceae bacterium | reverse complement strand
CCCATTTACTGGACCATCATGAGACGGTCCGGAATCAATACAAAATCAGAGTTCAATCTCTCGCGCAGCGCTCTGCACGCCGTCGCTCAAACGAGATCGCCTCGCACATTTGCTTCTCTCGATTCAATTTTCAATCAGCAGCCCCACCGTTTCGGCGGGAGTCTCCAAGGATACCCAGCGTAGCCGGGATCGTCAAGCCCAATCGTGACACTTTCTTGCCCGCTTTCGCGAGGTCGCACCAACGGTGTCAACGACGGGATAAGAAAGTAGGCGAAGTTGGGTCTGGATTCAACCCTCCCACACCGCAAAACGCCGCCGTCCAGCACGCGCTACGGCGACCTGCGCGACACTCGCTGCAGGCGCCAGATCCCATGCAGCATGTCGGACGCGATCACACTGCCAGCGGCGCCGTCCACACCCCACACGTACGTGCCCGCCCCGGACAGGCCGGATCCCAGCAACCGGCCTGCACGCCCGAGATCACAGCGTCCGGTGGCGTCCTTCGCTGCGGCCGCGCACAACGAGAGATCGCCGCGCACATCGAGAGCGCGTATGCCGGCGTTGTAGTACGCGGCATACAGCACGCCACCCGCTTCATCGACAAAGAAATTGTGTGTGCCGGCACTCGCCACGGTGAAGAACGCCACTTCGCGCATGGCTGACCACGAAGACACATCCACCACGTGCACATCGCCGACCGATGACGACCCAAGCGCACCGGGCCCTTCCTCCCCAACGAACGCGTACCGTGAGCCGCTGACCGAATCGCGCAGCCAGTACACGTTGTGCACACTTCCGCCAACGGTCTGCACACGGCCCAGCAGTACCGGCGCCGACGGCAAGCCGCCGCGACCGCCGCCGCCGATGTCATACGCAGCCATGCCGTTGTTCCATTCGGCGGTGAGCAGAATTCCATCGCGCACATTCACGTCGTGGATGAATGGCGATCCAAGTGCCTGTACCCACTTCTCCACCGGTGCGCGCGGATCGGTGATGTCGACGATCACCAGCTTCGCAACGTCGCTTCCACGCGGATCGATCGAGAGAAATGCATAGAGGCGGCCGTTGACGCGCGCGACCTGCGCAGTGTGCACACCATTCTGTGTGTTGGCGGTTTCGTACCGCGCAATGAATTGCGGGTGGGCGGGATCGGCGAGATCACAGATCACGATCGCACCATGCAACGCCGGCTCCACTGCGATCACGAGCAGATTCGCATCCGGCACAACCTGGACATCACCGGTGGTGCCGGCGTCGGCGACGATCACGCTGTCGACCAGCACTGGCGTCGCCAGTGCCAGATCCCAGACGAGAATTGCGTTCCCGCGAACGTTGCTGCGCGTGCCCCAGGTGGAGGTATACGCGTACCGTTCACCGGTGCTGACTTCGGCGGTATATCGCGCGCTGGAGCTTCCCTGGCCGAGTACCGTCATTTCGGTCACTGCCGGCGTCGCGGCGGGCGGAGTCGGCGTGACGGGAATATCCTTTCCGCCTGAACCGCATGACGGCAGCGACAGAAAAAAGACGGAAGCCAGCGGCGTAACTCGTAGTACAGCGACCGCCCGACGCATGCAGAATCTCCTGTTCAGTGTGCGCGCTGCATAGTGAGACTTGCGTTGGTACCGAGGGCACCGGCCGCGACGCCGTAGCGACCCGCGCGCGACGCCATATTGCCTGCGCCAATGCGGACGCCAGCGGTCGCGAACCACGCGGTGTTCGCGCCGATGATGTCGCGGGGATCGAGCAGCACCGGGCGCAGCAACGGCGTGGAAAGCGCATGCGACAGCTCACCAAAGACTGTTGTGTGCACGCCGCTGCCGATATGCACACTGCGCGCCAGCTGCACCGACGCGATGCGCCAGCGTGTCATACCCTGAATCACGAGATGGTTCGGCGGACGCGCCGTCCGGAACGGGTCGAGGAGGCGTTCGTCCTCGGGGCGAGTGGTCTGCTCGGCGCGCGCCGCCAACGACCAGAGGCCACTACGCAGCAACGCTTCGGCCAGACCACTGCCGTATGTCACGATCTGACGGCCGCCGTATCGCTCGTCGGTTTGTGACCACTCCACGAGCGCGTATTGCATCGCACCACGCGACGGAGTAACTCGCACACTGGCGTTGAACTTACGCTGGTCGAGTCCATCCGGTTGTACGAACTCAGGCGAGCGTACGGACGCGGCACTGGCCTGAATCTCGAGCGCGTCACGTGGCCAGACTGTCAGTCGCATCGCGTGCGAATCTCCGAACCGGCTCCATTGCGGCGCGCTGGTGGGACTGAGCGGCTCGTCGCCGTTGAACGTCGCCAGCTCAATCGCAACGCGCTCGTGCACGCGGAGCGCCGCGATCAGCTGAATGCGCTCCATCACCTGAGAGAGGTGGTGGTTGGCGGGATACTTGGTGAACGGTCGTGCCATCGGGTCATCGGTGCCAAACGGTACGAATCCGCGGCCGCCCGCGAGGGACGCGCGCAGGCGGCCACGATGCAGTGCGCCGCTGAGCATGACCTCGTGCAGAACGGTGTGCGGATGCCGCCGCTCCACGAACCCTTCGCCCCAGATGCCTGGCACCGGTTCGCCGTCGGGCATGCTCCAGCGCTCAGCATTCAGCATCACTGAGTATTGCATCGCACCCTCGAGCCGCGCTCCGCGAATTGTGATCATCGGCTGCGTGAACTGAAGCTCAGTGCGCGCGCGGCCGGCGAGCGCGGGCGACACGGTTGTCGAGAGTGCGGTCGCCATCACCGAGATCGAATCGTGCGCGGCAGTCCGCGCGTGCCCGGTCTGGTGATGCTGGGCCGCAACGATGGACAGCGGCGCGGCCAGCAGCGGCGCGATGCGAAGGAATGATGAACTCACCACATACGCTATCAGCTGCACAAAGTCGACGCAAAACGGGCCAAAAAAAAGACGACGGTCACCAAGCGATGACCGTCGTCCTGAGTGCTCCGAGTAGGACTCGAACCTACAACCTACTGATTAAGAGTCAGCTGCTCTACCATTGAGCTATCGGAGCAAGTGGAACAGCACGCGCCAGGAGGGAATCGAACCCCCGACCCGCAGCTTAGAAGGCTGCCGCTCTATCCAACTGAGCTACTGGCGCTTCGTGATTCCGCACGTCGAGAGCTCGTGCGGAGCCTCACAAATCGGGGCGGCCGGATTCGAACCGGCGACCTCCTGCTCCCAAAGCAGGCGCGCTACCGGACTACGCTACGCCCCGCACGAACCCCGAGACTAACGGGATCGCCGAGTCGCGTCAACGGGCTGATGCAGCAGAATGCGCGTCGTGAACACGCGCCAAGAGGTGTGCAAACGCTCGTGCGCGGTGACTGACTTGCGCCTTCGCGTCGCGGGACGCAGCGGCGAACGTGACACCGAGATCGGCGCTCAGGAAGTACGGGTCATAGCCGAATCCGCCGCTGCCGTCGTGCTCCGGAATTACGGCGCCATCGGTGCGACCCATGGCAACGACGGTGCGGGCGTCATCGGCATACGCAGCGGCGCACGCGTAGTGCGCAGCCCATGGCGGAGCCCGGCCACTGTGCCAGCATGCATTGAGCAGCGCGGAATTGTTTGCATCGTCTTCGCGATCCGTGATCGACGAAATACCACGGTCAGAGGCGAACCGACGGCTGCGCACTCCGGGGCGACCGTCGAGCGCATCGACGCACAACCCGGAATCGTCAGCGATACAAGGCCGGCCGGTCAGCGCCGCGAAGTAGCGCGCTTTCGCGAGCGCATTCTGCTCGAAAGTATCGAAGCACTCTATGGCATCCTCGGCGGGATCAACGGCAACGCCAGCCGCATCCGGACCAATCGCCTCAATGCCCCGCGCGGCGAGCAGCGGTACGAGCTCGTGCAGCTTTCCACGACTCCGCGTCGCGATCAGCCAGATCACGCTGCGCTACGCGCGTGAGCCGGTCAGCGCACGCACTTGCGCGACGTCAAGCGCGCTGATTCCGGTCGATGCGAGTGCCAGCAGCGCATCGAGTTCCGCGCGGTCAAAGGTCGCGTGTTCGCCGGTTCCCTGCACTTCCACGAATTTTCCCGCGTCAACCATCACCACGTTCATGTCGACACCGGCGCGCACATCTTCGGGATAGTCGAGATCAAGCACCGGGATCCCGTCAACCACGCCGACGCTGACGGCCGCGACACGGTGCACGACCGGCGACACCTCCAGCGTCCCCTGCGCCATGAGCCAGCTGAATGCATCGCTGACGGCGACACAGGCCCCTGTGATCGCTGCCGTGCGCGTGCCACCGTCGGCGAGCAACACGTCGCAATCGACTTTGATCGTTCGCTCGCCGAAGTTGAATCCACTGAGCATCGCGCGGACGCTGCGGCCAATCAGCCGCTGGATCTCCTGCGTGCGTCCGCCTACCTGGCCGCGTTCGCGCGACGTACGCGTACGAGTGGCGCGTGGCAACATTGCATATTCGGCCGTGAGCCATCCCAGTTTGCCACCTTTGCGCCAGCCGGGCACGCCCTCCTCGACCGTCGCGGTGCAGAGCACTTTTGTTTCGCCAAAGCTGATCAGGCAGGAACCCTCAGCATAGGGTGCAACGGCGCGCTCGATGGTCACGGGTCGCATCTCGTCGAGACGACGATTGTACGATCGGACGAGATCAGCCATGCGAAGATCCGGAACGGAGTTTTGCAATCGTTGCCGTAGTCGAGTGACCCGGCGTGAGCGGAATGATGATCACATCACCGCCGCGTGCGCGCGTTTCAGCCGCGCCGACGACAGTTGATGGATCATAGTCGCCACCCTTGACGATGAGGTCGGGCTGCAGGAGCTGGATCAGCTCGAGCGGCGTGTCATGTGAGAACACTGTCACGCAGTCGACCATCGCCAGCGCGGCAAGCACGTACGCGCGCTCGGCGGCACTGCGCACCGGCCGTTCAGGGCCCTTGAGCCGTCGGACCGAGTCGTCGCTGTTGACACCGACGATGAGCGCGTCACCACAGGCGCGCGCGCCCAGGAGCACATCGATGTGTCCGGGGTGCAGCAGGTCGAACACGCCGTTGGTAAAGACGACTCGTCCCTGAATTTTCTCGCGCCATGCGCGAGCGTCATCCCACGATCGAATGTGATCCAGCGGCGAGGCTGGGATCACTCCGTTCGCTCCACGCTGAAGCGATGAGTGACGGGTCGCGGCGCGACAGGAAACTTGATCGTGTCGGTATACGTGGCCATGAGGCGGATCATGCCCTCACGGCGATCGACGGTGATGTCATACGCGGCATCGGGCAGCTCACCGATCGAGTCGGCTGAGGCACGCATGCGCGTCTGCAGACCTTCATCGTTGTCGGCCTTTGCATGGAGAAGCGTCTGTCGCATCGCGTCTTCGTACTCGTAAGCGCGGATGTAGACCTTCGCTGCAGGCCAGCCGAAGACGACGGTGGCCGCAATCAATGCGATCCCCATCAGACATCCGCCTGAACCACTGCCGCGGCGCATCACCATTGTGACTGGGCTCCCTCGATGACGTCATTGACCAGCTTTTCGATCGCCTTCCGCCGACCGTCCGCTTCCGCCCGCTCGGCATACTCGCCCTCGCCGGTCATGCCCTTGCGCGACCAGAGCACGCGACCGGCGACCTGATCGTAGATTTCGATGTCCACGGTCAGCTGAAGCTTTCGCCGGGCCGCGACCGACTGCGTCGGATCCGCAGAGAAGGCGATCGGGATGTCCGGTTCGTAACGGGTGATGGTTCCCCGGACCACGGCGCTGGCCTGCGCCTCGCCGGCTTCGCGGACGCCGAGCCTGGAGCGCAGCTCGCGGCGCAGCTTCGCCATGAACTCCTGCTGGAGTTCTGCGGATGGTGTCTGGTTATCAAACGGGATGATCGCGATGGTGCGGACGCTGGGTGGCAAACCGCCCCCTGCAAAGCCGTACACACACCCAGCCAGACCGATGCACGCGGCGATGCCGAGCGATGCAATCAGATGAAGCCTACGGATTCCAGATCGTGGCATCGAACGGTGCGACAGAGTCCACCCGCGTGATCGTGAGCGTGAGCTGCCGTCGGGTCGGCGCATGAAAATATACCAGGGAGCCATCGGCTTTTCGCTCGAGGCGGTCAATGACTCTTTCGCCGTCGGCCCGCTCTAGACGGGAGATGCGATCGCCGCGGAGCGACAGACGCCAGCGCGGCGACGGCCCGATTTCAGCCGTGATCGTGCTGTCAGCGCGGGCGACGACGGTGTCCTTGCCGGCCGGGATCGCGAACCGACCCAAGGCCGCCCACAGAAACGCTGGCGGTGGCAGCACGCGCTTCAGTGCATCCGGCGCATCCAGCCGCATCTGATCGCCGATAACCCACGCCACGCCGCTGCCCAGGCCCCCTGCGACAAACAGATCGACCCGTGCGGAGTCAGGCGCAGCGATGCGAGCGGCGCCTTCACCATGCACCTCGAGCTCGGACTCCTGAAGCCGCCAGTTGAATACGATACGCTGATTGTGGCGAGGCAGCTGGATGACCGGCAACGGTTCGGCGCGCGGCACCGGCGTGGCATTGGCAAGCGGCGCGAGTTTCGGCGTACAGCCGGATGCCGTTGCGGCGATGATCAAAACGACGACCAGGAACCGTGGTGTCATTGCGGTACGCTCAAAATGTTCACAATTGCATCGCCCTGCGTGAGCGCGTCGACGACGATCTGTCCGGCGACGACGCGACCGAACACGGTGTAATGGCCGTCCAGATGCGGTTGTGGCGCGAGCGTCAGGAAAAACTGCGAGCCACCCGTGTCCGGGCCCGAGAGTGCCATGCCGACCGCGCCGCGCACGTACGGGCTGCGATTGAGTTCATCGCGTATTGAATAGCCAGGCCCGCCGCTCCCATCGCCCCG
>JANMWU010000554.1:0-1706 GCA_031380785.1 Gemmatimonadaceae bacterium | reverse complement strand
GACGGATCGATCGCGCGGTCGGAGCTGTCCGTCATGCGCGCCGAACAGGTCGGCGATCGCGTTGTGGTGACCGAAGGCGTGATTGACCTGGCTATTGACGACGGAGCTTCGTGGCGCGTGATCGACTGGAAGACTGATCGCGACGCTGCAGCCTGGTCGGCGCGGATCGAGGGCCGCACCGACCAGGTGCTTGGCTATACGTCGTTGCTGACGGCAATCACAGGTCGGCCCGCCACCGGCCAACTCGAACATGTGATCAGTGCCGACGACGCCACGACGTGAACTCAGCGTCCGCTCGACAGCTCCATCTGACCGGTCAGGCTGCGGCGCGCGTCGTCCAAACCTTCACGCAACGTGAAGGCGCGGTCGCGCACACTCGTGACCGCGGTGAATACGGTGAGCGACGGGTGGCGCATGGCAGGCTCCGGCTGCTGGCGAATGACGTCGTGATGCCTGGCGATTCGCCTCCGGCGCCGCTGCGGATGCAATCGAGGATGCAGCCGAGGATGCGTGCATCCGAAACCATTCATCCGGCGAACGCCTTGGTGACTCGGGCACTTTCGGGGACGACGTGGAGTTGGAATGGCGCGCGAACATATTGGACGGATGGATGACGTGACGCGCCCTGGCGGCGCTGATGCCGCACGCGCGCATCTGGCGCTGGTGGCAGATGTCGTTGGTCCCGGACCGGCGCCGCTCGAGCCGCTGTTGCCGCGCATTGCGGCCGGCGATGATCGCGCCGTTCGCGATTGTGTCGCGCGCTATGGTGCGCTGGTCTGGTCGCTGGCGCGGCGCTGGTCGCCCGATCCGAGCGAAGCGGAAGATGCGGTGCAGGAGATCTTCATCGATCTGTGGCGCACCGCCGGTCGCTATGATGTCGGGCGCACCAGCGAGGCGGGCTGGGTGGCGATGATCGGCCGCCGTCGACTGATCGATCGTGCGCGCAAGCGCGAACGATTGCCGGCTCTGGAATCCATCCCCGATGATTTCGACGTAGCGAGTGAGTCGGAGCGCGATCTGGATCGCGAGTGGCGCGCCGAGCAGGCACGTGCGGTCTTGCGTGAATTGCCGCCGGCGCAGCGCCGCATGCTCGAGCTGTCACTGTTGCACGGTCGGACGCACGACGAGATCGCACGCGAAACAGAAACACCATTGGGTACAGTGAAGTCGCACATCCGCTGCGGATGCTGCAACGCGGGAGCCGATGCCCGATGCGCTGGCGCATCGCGTTGTGAGCAACGGCGAAGCGATGGTGCGGTCGCAGCCTCGCGCGCTGCAGACGGTCGTACCGCAGACGGCGGCGCCGCGCGTGTCGGCGCTCATGTGGGGCGGATGGTTTGCTGCCGCAGCGGCGATTCTGCTCTGGTTCGTGGCACCACCGTCAACCGGTCGCACACCGATTGCGCTGCCGCTGCGCACCGTGGCACAGCTGCGCGACTCACTGATCACACTGGGCGCGATTGCCGAGCTTCTGCCGTGGACCGCAACCAAGGACAGCGCGGCCACCGGCGCCAGCGGCGACGTGGTGTGGAGCAACCGCGCGCAACGCGGCGTGATGCGGATTGTCGGTCTTCAGCCGAACGATCGCACGCACTGGCAGTATCAGCTGTGGATCTTCGACAAAAACCGCGACCAGAAATACCCGGTTGACGGTGGCGTTTTCGATGTGCCGGTGGGCGCTTCGGAAGTTCTGGTGCCGGTCGATG
>JANMWU010000526.1:0-1752 GCA_031380785.1 Gemmatimonadaceae bacterium | reverse complement strand
GGCTGAATGTTGCGGTTGATCACGCGATAGGACGGGCTGGGCACATACGACGCCGCAGAACTCACCTGCCGCGCCTGCCCTACGCAGGGCGACGCGTTCCCGTCGGTGTCGTAGTTGAACGACCAGAACTTCGAATATGTGTAGCCCGCCGGCAGCGACGGTTCGATGCGACCCAGGCGACCGCAATACTGCGACGAGAACTGCGTCCACTGTCCGAGCGAATTCACGGTGAAGTCATGCCGTCCGGACGGGTCGAAGCGTATGAAGGCGCCGCGCGGCAAGTGCCGGTAGTGATTGTACGCCCATTGATCACGCGTCATGCTGTCCGTCGCTGCCAACGACCGCGCGAACAAGACCGTTCCGCCGCTCCCATTTGTGTGATGCGGCACGTACTTGCGCGTGCTGCCGTCGCCACCCACCCACAGCACGGCGCCACCGGCCAGTTGCACTACCTGTTCGTAACCTGCCACCCACCAACCCCGCCCGAACTCGCTGGACGATCGATTCACGATAGCCAGTTCGCCGGTGGCGCTGACGTTGTCCTGCGACTCGCCGTAGATAAACTGCACGTCGAATGTGTATGTGTAGACGCTTGTCAGAAGATCCGACGCATCGAAACTCAGCGCCACCTGGCGAGTCTGATTCTCGTCCCATCCCGACACCGGCCAGGAGCCTGTCGCGCGAACGGCGCCGCCAATCCTGAGCGTCGCGGAGATAGACGTTGGTGCAGGGCTATTCGACTGGCGCGTCACCAGTGCGCGCACGATCGGCGTCGGCTCGGCATGCTGGCTGTTGTAGAGCATCGTGACGGCGCTCGTCTTGTTGAAGACGCGGATCGCCGGATACGCGTAGGTCAGTCGCAGATCGCCGCATTCGTAGGCGACATTCGGACGGATCGCGACCGTGACGCAGGCGCTGCGCTCGATATCCGGCCCGGGATTGAGACTCTCGATGTCGAGCGTTGGTGCGACCATCCGTGTGGTCAGCGCGGGCAGGTGGTTGAGCGGACCGCTGAGCGTCCAGCGAGCGTCGTCGTGTTGCGGCCGGCGGGAGGCGCGGAACAGCGGCACGTCCCCGCTCGACGGTCGCACCCTGGTGCTCGCAGGGGCGTCTGGCAGCGCGCTCCGATCGGCAGGTCCGCCACCACCCAACACGGCCAGCGCCAGCCCGGCGACTACAGTGAGCATCCGCATCGTCTCGCCTCGGGGATAAGGGTCTGCTTATCACCAAGCACGGGCCGGGCCATCGCGTCTAGCTGGCTAACGCATTGCCACTCAACTAGATACCAATTTGCCGCGCGATGGATTCACCGTCCATTCACTCGCATTTACCGTGAATGAGGGCTGCGCCCGTGCTATCGAACGACCCGGGTGGACAACGCCGAAACACACGCCGCTCGCACCTGAACTCAACTTGCCTTGACGCCTCTGATCACCGGCGCCAGCAGCGCAATCAACCGCGGCGCATGCACCTCCCACCCAAACCCTTTCGCCCACTCTGCCGCCACCGCCGCCTTCTTTCGCGCCGCACTCGCCTGCGCAAACACCATCTCGAGCTGCGCCACGATCTCGTCCACCGACGACTCACCCCTCCCCTCAGTCCCGCCTTCAACCGGCATTCCACGCACCGCCGATTGCTGCACCAGCGGATAGCACAGCTCCGCCGTCGCCACATCGCGCTGCCCCGTGTTCCGTGACGCAATCACCGGCACACCGCTCGCCATGCATTCGAGCAGCATCGGATTTGAATCAC
>JANMWU010000513.1:0-2909 GCA_031380785.1 Gemmatimonadaceae bacterium | reverse complement strand
CCGGAGAGCGGCGGCACGCGCAACACGTCGGGCAGCAGGAATTGTGCGTCGCCATGGTCGGCGTACTTCTCGAGTAACTCTTCGAGCAGCACGCGCGCCTCGGGGCCGAAGCGTTGCCAGAAGTCGGGCCGCTCGCGCCTGAGCGCCAGCGCACGTTCGCGGCGGGTGCGCAGTGGCGCATTGAATGCCAGGTGGCATAGCAGGTCGAAGGGGTCGGCTTCGGGCTGGCCGGTGGCGTCGGCGAGTTCGTCGAAATCGATGCCACGCTCGCGCAGCGCGTCGATGATCTCGGCCCGTTGCGCGGGAACGGCCCAGCGGCGGCGCAGCTCGGGTGCGGAAGGCACGAGCGCGCGCACGCGCTCGGCGGCAAATTCTGCGTAACGCACGACGCGCAACTGGCGGCCGTCAACATCGAGTTCATAGACCAGATGCGCGGCGATCTCAACCCGGCCACCGTCGAAGTAGAACTTGCGGCGCTCCTGCTCCCCGCCCGCCTCGATGATCTCGCCGGGTGCCAGCCCGCCATCGGCACCTGGGGGTTCGGGCTCGCGGGCCAACACAGCAACCGGGCGCGCCAACACACCCTCGGCGTCGATTTCCTCGTGCGCCACGAGGGCGGGTTCGCCATCGAAATCCGGGTCGGCGAAGTTGCGCGTGGCAGAGCCGGTGTAGTCGATGATGTTGAACCAGAGCTTGCCGTATTCATCGCGCACGCGCGTGCCACGGCCGATGATCTGCTTGAACTCGCTCATCGAGACCACCGTGCGGGCCAGCACCACGTTCTTCCACGTCGGCGCGTCGAGTCCGGTGGTGAGCAATTGCGATGTGGTCAGAATCACCGGCGTGCGTGTCTCGACATCCTGGAAGCGCGACCGATGGCCGGCACCAACATCGCCCTCGTCAGAGGTGACGCGACACACGTAGTCGGGATGCTGTGCCACCAGGTCGACGTTGAGCGCCACCAGGGCGCTGCGCATCTCGGCCGCATGCTCCTGATCGACGCAAAAGACGATGGTCTTGGCGTAGCGATCGGTCTTCTTCAAGAAGTCGCTGAGGTGGCGAACGATGGCGCCGGTGCGCGCCTTCAGCGCAATCAGACGCTCGAAGTCATGGGTCTGGTACTCCTCATCTGGAATGGCGCGACCGAAGCGGTCGAGTTCTCCGGCACTGGGGCGCCAGCCTGCGGCGTCCCACTCAGTGACGACGCGGTGCACGCGGTACGGCGCCAGAAAGCCATCGGCAATGCCCTGCCGCAGCGAGTAGGTGTAAAGCGGGTTACCGAAGTAGCGGTAGGTGTCGCGGCTGTCGTCGCGCAGCGGAGTGGCCGTTAGGCCGAGTTTCACGGCGGGCTCGAAGTGGTTGAGGATGTCGCGCCACGCGGTGTCGGCACGGGCGCTGCCGCGGTGGCATTCGTCGATGATCACGAGATCGAAGAAGTCGCGCGGGTACTGGCGGAACAAGCCTTCGCGGTTCTCGTCTTCGGCCAGTGACTGGTAGAGCGCGAAGTACATGTCGCGGCCGTGGACGACCGAGCCCGACTCGATCTTGAAACGCGAGTCGCCAAAGGGCGCGAAGTCCTTGGCCATTGGCTCGTCGACGAGGAAATTGCGGTCGGCCAGGAACAGGATCTTCGGCTTGCGATGCTCGCCGCGCCGGTTCCAGCGTGTGGACCACAACTTCCAGCAGATCTGGAACGCCACCGTGGTCTTGCCGGTACCGGTGGCAAGTGTGAGCAGCAGACGCGTCTGGCCGCGAAGCATGGCTTCGACGGCACGATCAATCGCGATTCGCTGGTAGTAGCGGGGTGGCTTTGCGTTTGTCAGGTTGTAGGGCTCCAGCAAACGCTGCGGCTCGCTGTCGGCTTCAAGGCCACTGCCCGCACGATATCGGGCCAGCAACTCATCGGGCGTCGGAAAGTCGTTGCGCGTTGTCTCGGTGCCGGTGAAGTAATCGATTTCGACGATCTCGCGCCCGTTGGTCGCGAAGGCGAACTTCAGACCGAGCATCTCGGCATAGTCGCGCGCCTGCTGGACGCCGTCGCTGGCATTGCGCCAGCCGGCCTTCGCCTCGACCACTGCCAGCGGCAGGTCGCGCGTGACGCGCAACAGGTAGTCGACGCGCTTGGGCGGCTTACGAACAAAACCGCGCCCCACCGGCACGATGCGGCCATCGGTGATGCTTCGTTGCTCTGCGATGGAGTGCGGCTCGTCGTCCCAGTGCGCTGCCCGTAGCAGCGGCACGACGAACTTGCGGCAGGTGTCGGCTTCGTTCATGTCGGCCCTTCCCGAGGCAGAGGATAAGCGCATCGCCCCCGCCGACGCGCCCGCGCGATACACCCGCATCTGGTACCAGTGCACTACATTGCATAGCATCGTCCGACAAGACCCCGCGATGCCCGTTGCATTGAAAGACAGTCAGCTCAGCATTCGTCTGCCGAATAACTTGAAAGAGAAGATGGAGTCCTACGCTGCGCTCACCGGGCGGACGAAGAGCCATGTTGCGATGGAGGAACTGGGCTCGTACCTCGGCTGGCGCTTGCCCCAGATCGAAGACCTGAAGGCGGCCGTGTTGGCGGTCGATCAGGGTGATTTTGCAAGTGACGAAGAAGTGGCAGCGGTGCTCGCCAGGTACAGGCGCCGCAAGACATCGCGCGTCGCAGCCAAGTCCGCAACGCGACGCCACGCGGAGTGAAGCTCCGCTGAACGCGACGCGCGGATGAAGTTCAAATGCTCCAGGTCTGGCACCTCGCGCGCAACCTGCCGCGCGGCGGCGAGCGCTGACGCCAGGCCAGGTCGAAGCCGTCAGGTCGCCTTCACCTTCAACCGCCACGCATGCAGCAGCGGCTCGGTGTACCCGCTCGGCTGCGCCAGCCCCGTGAACACCAGATCACTCGCGGCCTGGAACGCGGC
>JANMWU010000475.1:0-3308 GCA_031380785.1 Gemmatimonadaceae bacterium | reverse complement strand
ACCAACAATTGTGCGACCCGCGTACTCGAATTCGCGGAACGCTGCGGTGTAGAACGGATGAATCGCCGCCACCACTGCGCAATCGAGCGCGGCGTACAGTTCACGCCACTCGCGCGTCGGCACCACGGGACCGGCGGCAAGACCGAGTGGTGCCAGCAGCATGCCGATACCAACCGGATCGGCGGGAAACATTTCGCCGACGAGTGTGACGGTTGGCTTTTCGCTTTTGCCGCCCCGTGGCGCTGCAACGGGTCCCTGTTCAGCCTCGGTGCGCGCGTAACGAAGCATCGCGCCCGACAACACGTCTTTCGCCTCAGCGTGCGTGGGCACGCCAAAGCCCGGAACATCGATACCAATGATGCGGACGCCGTTGATTTCCTTCGGCAACAACTGCAGCGGAACTCCCGATGCCGTTGGAACGCAAAGATTCGTGATCACGATCGCATCGTACAGCGCCGGATCCGCCATCCTGAACACTGCATCGCGGATGTCCTCAAAGAGCTGTCCGGTGACGAGCGTCTCGGAGTTGAATGGCACATAGCCGACGGAGCGACGTGCACCGTAGAAATGGCTCGTAAACGTCAGACCGTACACGCAGCACGCCGATCCGCTGAGTATGGTCGCGGTGCGTCGCATGCGCAGACCCACGCGCAGCGATCCAAACGCCGGGCACATCGACTGCGGCTGATCGTGCGGTCCCTTCGGATAGTCCTTCGCGTACTGATCCAGCACTTCACTCTTTCCACTGGCCATCGCCACCGCCTTCATCTGCTCAGCGCCGGAGTGACAGCCCAGGCCATCCGTTGCGGGTGCCGTGATCACGGGCAGTGCAGCGCGTGCGCTCGTGGGCGAGACGTCAATGCCAGCCGGCGCCTGTCCGTCATTCGACATTGGCGCGTCGCCCGCGCCGTCGTATGCGATCGCTCTGTTCGGAGTGTCGATCATCTCGTCGCCCTGAATGGGATTCGCTGCGTCAGACAGTGTCGTAAACCACTTCGAGCGTCGCCTTGTTGTTCTCCTCGCGACCGCACATATCCATGAAGCTCGCCGGCTCGAGCACCACGTTGCGGCCAACGGTGTCGGCCGAGAACAGATTGAGCAGTTCATCCTGCGTGAGCGGATGCGGACGAACCGGCGGCGCGTCAGCGACATTCTGTGCCAGCTCGGCGAACAGATCGCCCCAGTCGCCGCCCGGGATGCCGATGATCTCGTAGTTCGCGCTCTTCTTCCGGATGTCGTCGTTGGCCGGAATCTTGGCGAGGATCGGAATGCCGACCTTGTTTGCGAAGGCTTCGGCTTCACCGGTGCCGTCATCCTTGTTGATCACCACGCCTGCGACGCCAACATTGCCGCCAAGCTTGCGGAAGTATTCAACGGCCGAGCAGACGTTGTTGGCCACGTACAGCGACTGCAAGTCATTCGATGCCACCACAATGACCTTCTGACACATGTCGCGCGCGATCGGCAGGCCGAAGCCGCCGCACACCACGTCGCCAAGGAAGTCGAGCAGCACGAAGTCAAAACCCCACTCGTGAAAACCGAGCTTCTCGAGCGTTTCGAAGCCGTGAATGATGCCGCGACCGCCGCAACCGCGACCCACTTCCGGACCACCGAGTTCCATTGCGAACACGCCGTCGCGCTTGAAGCACACATCGCCAATCGCGACCGCTTCGCCTGCGAGTTTCTTCTTCGACGATGTTTCGATAATGGTCGGGCACGCCTTGCCTCCGAACAGCAGTGACGTCGTGTCGCTCTTCGGATCGCAGCCAATGAGCAACGTCTTCTTGCCCTGCTGCGCCATCATGTATGACAGGTTGGCGAGCGTGAAGCTCTTGCCGATGCCGCCTTTTCCGTAGATCGCAATGATCTGCGTTTCCTTCGTCACTGGGCGTTGTTCAACTGGCGCGTCGTCAGGGGCCGAGGCTTCATCGCGGAGCGTCTGGTGCATCTTCGCGAGCACGTCATCCTGAGCGTGGGCCTGCTGTGTGGTCATACCGGGTGACTCCAGATAAGGATCATCTTCACACACGCCGCATCACCAAACGCCGTCTTGTACGCCTGCGCCGCATCGTCCGCGGGTACGCGATGGGTGATGATGCCGTTGAGTGACAGCCGACCGTCGCTGACCATGGCCGTGACATCAGCCAGATCAGTCGGCGAGAACTCGGCCGCGATTTTCAGTTGCATTGCGCGCATGAACGCCAGCGGGAACGTGAACGACACCGGCTGGTGGTAGAATCCGCCGAGGATGATTTCACCGTTGCGCGCGATCCGCGGAATCAGCGCGTCAAGGATGTCGTGCGCGCCGCTGACTTCGAGAATCGTGTGGTAGTCGCGTCTGGCGTCGTGGTCGGGATGGACAACCTGATAGCCAGCCGCGCCGCTGATGCGTGCGGGGTTGATTTCCCACACCGTTGGTGCTTTGCCGTCGAGAGCGAGCACCAGTCGTGCAGCCAGCCGACCCAGCGCACCGTGTCCGACGATCAATTCCGGCAGCGCGCCGTTGGCGTGCGTGCGCAGTGCATGCAGCGCGGTTGCGGCGAGTGACAGCAGCACGCCGCGACACCCAAGTCCAGCCGGAATTCGGTGCGTTTTATCACCAGCCACGACCAGTTTTTCGGCCGCGCCGCCGAACAGTCCGCGGGTAGCGCCAAAGCAGCGTGCACCGGCGACGAAGACCTCGTCGCCCGGCTGTCGATTGGAGAGTGGGCCGGCCTGAACCACGACGCCGACACTTTCGTAACCCGGGACGAGTGGATACCCGAGTCCGGGGAATGGCGGCATGGTGCCTGTGTACAGCAGTCGCTCGGTTCCGGTGCTGATCCCCGTGTATTGCACGGCAATGAGCACGTCAGCATCACCCGGTTCATCGAGCGGCAGCGCGCGCAACGCGAGCGTTCCCGGTTCGTCAAACACGACAGCGAGCGAGTTCACCTTGCGACTCCGACAACGGGTGAAAAACTTCGGGTACAAGTGTCAACCTACCCCTGCAACAAGAACCGTCAATAAAGATTGACGGTTATCCAGGACCGCTTTTTCCGCTCTGCGACTTCAGACCAATCGGTGCCTCTCTTTGCAGGAAACTGCGAGGTCACGGCACCCGGCAAAAGAATTTTTGGGAGTTATGCTTGCGCCGCGATGATGCCGGTGTGCACCGGATATCGGGTTGGAACGATGCGCGTCCGGCTGAAGCCTGCGGCACGCAGCAGCGCCTGATGCTGAGCGATCGTGCGCGCCCGACCGCGACCCATTGCAAACAGGTAGAGACCGAAGTAGGCGTCACCGACACGCTCAGCGCCGCGAATGCC
>JANMWU010000472.1:0-1681 GCA_031380785.1 Gemmatimonadaceae bacterium | reverse complement strand
CGCTGACAGGCAAGGTCGCGCCGACCGGTCGGCTGCCGTTCGAGTTGCCGCGGTCGATGGATGCCGTCAAGGCGCAGCTGTCCGATGTCCCGCACGACAGCAAGTCGCCGTTGTATCCGATATGGTTCAGGAAGCAGTAGCTGTAGAAACTGAAGCGAACGCAAGCCGATTTCCCACCCGTTCACACCGGAGACATGCATGGCGGCGCCGATCGTTTACTTCGAAGTCGCCGGACCCGATGCTGCCGCATTGCAGACGTTTTATGCGACGGTGTTTCAGTGGGACATCAATGCGCAGCGCGCGATCTCGCTGGCCACTGCGGGCATTCGCGGTGGTATCCGGCAGGATCCGGCCGACAAGGTGTTTTACATGGGTGTCCCCGATGTGAATGCAGCTCAGGCAGCCATCGAAGCCGCCGGTGGCACCGTGGTGATCCGACGCATGGCCGTACCGGGCGTGGTCACGTTCGGCCTTTTCAAGGATCCGGCCGGCAACCTTTGCGGCCTGGCGGAGTTCGGATCATATCCGACGTCCTGAACACTTACGATCAGAGTCCGAATGCCCGACTTGACGCTCGATTGGCTCAATAACTCCGCCGGCTGGATTGGTGCGATGAAACTGCGCTTCACGGCCGCCAGCGGTGACGAAGTGCGCTGCGAATTCGACGTCACGGATCAGCATCTCCAACCCTTCGGACTGGTGCATGGCGGCGTGATGTGCGGCGTGATCGAGACGCTCACGTCCATTGGCGCAACGCTGCATGTGCGACCGCTCGGCCAGGAAGCGGTGGGGCTTGAGAACACGACGTCGTTCATCCGCGCGGTGCGAAGCGGCACCTTGCACGCGGTCGCGAAGCCGATTTCGCGCGGCCGCACCAACCAATTGTGGGAAGCGTGGATTCACGACGATCGCGAGCGGCTGATATCGCAGGGCCGTGTGCGACTGCAGAACATTGCCGCAGCGACATGACACATAGTTCCGGTATGCCAATTTCTGCACGTTTTGCTGCCCGCCGCAGCGCCGCCGCGCTCGCATTGCGATGGCACGCGGGCACCGGAATACTGATCGCACTGACCGGTGCGCTGACGCTGGCCGGCGCGCTGCCGGCATTGCTGTTGATCGGTGGCAGCACGGCCGCGCCGACGTTGACGCTGGCCCTGGGTTACACCGAGGCACTGCGCGCTGACTGGAGCAACGCGGTGGTCTGGCCGCAGCTGCAGCAGCTGGCATTGCTGCAATTGCTGACGATTCTGCGTGGCGCTGTCTGGCTCACGCTTGGCATCGGCGCCGCGACATTGCTGGCGCTGCATCTCGCGCGAGCGGCGGCGCGTGGCGGCGAAGTGCTTGTCGCCCGCGCAGTTGGCGCATCACGTATCGACATCCTTTCTGCGACACTGCTCGAATCGTCGGCACTGGCGATCGTCGCCCTGGCTGCCAGCGCCGTGGTCACCCTGCTCGCGAGTGGTGTATTGCGCGCGTCGTGGCCCGGCCTGGTTGGCGCGGCGGATCTGACTTTCGCCGTCGCATCGTCGCTTGGCGTGGCGGCGCTCATCATGGCCGGACCGCTGCTGCTGACGCGCGCACTCACGACGTCGCGACTGGTTGATGATGACCGCCGCCCGCTCGCGCTCATCGTGCCGGCACTGCAGCTCGGAGGCGCGCTGGTGGTGGTCGTGGGCGG
>JANMWU010000451.1:0-4414 GCA_031380785.1 Gemmatimonadaceae bacterium | reverse complement strand
GTGGGGCAGGGAAGTCTGAACGTCGAATACGCAGCGGCGTTCGACAGCTACGTGCAACGCAAGGCGAAAGAGATTGGTCTCGATCTGACGACCTTGCCCGAACCGCCCACGGCAGGCACAACGCCGACGCCCGTCGCGTCGCCGCCGGCAACAGCGACATCTGCGACACCCGTCAGCCCGATGGCCCCCGCCGACTGGAATCCGCGCTTCGTTGCCGGCCGTACCGTGCGCGCCTTCGACTACGTGCAGAATCAGCGCCGACGCTACATGCTCGTTTCGGCATGGGGCGAGTTCATGAAGGATCTCGATCTCTTCATCGGTGGCCCCTTCGCCGACGTCGCACCGAACGCGCAGACGGGGCATCCGTGTGTGGTGCTGCCATACAAGTTTGACGTGCCCGTGATCCAACAGGGCCAGCGCCCCGTCACCACGCCACCGCTGCCCGCACCCGAACTGAAAGCGCAGCCCATTTGCGGCGTCATCACCGGCGCGCTCTATAACGACGACACGATCCTCGGCGTGGCGCATCAGTTCCAGATTCACACCGATTTCCATTCGCGTCGTCCTGCGCTCTGAGTTCTGCCGGCGTGAAAGCGGTGAGCTATCGTCCACGCCGAATCCTTATACTCGCCGAGGCGCCCATGCTGGAGCAATCAGTCGATAGAGTCACCATTCGCCCTGCCACTCTCGACGACGCAGGCGCCATCGCCGCGATCTACAATCACTTCGTTCGCGATACGATTGTCACGTTCGAGGAAATTGAGATCGACGGCGATGAAATTGGACGGCGGATGCAGTCGGTATGGGCGGCATCGCGCTGCCGAACGACGCCAGTGTCGCACTGCATGCGAAGATGGGCATGAAGCAGGTTGCACATTTCGAGCAGACAGGCTTCAAGTTCGGCAGCTGGATCGACGTGGCGTACTACGAGCGCGTGTTCGCCTCATAAGCGCTTCGCCCGCGCTATCCGCCTGCGATTGCACCGACCACGAGATACGGCTCCTCTCCGCGCGCCACCGCCTCGGGCAACGGCTCATCCGGCGACGTGTGCGACAGATCCGTCTCACACGCGAAGAACCTGATGAATGGCCGACGCTGCTGTGAGATGTGATCACGGATCGTGCCGCGCAGCATCGGGTAACGGAATTCTATCGCATCGAGTACCGCACGCTGCGTCACTGGCGCCGCGATGTCGAGCGACACTTCACCCGTCACCGACGCCAGTGATCGCAGTGGCGTCGGCAGCACCACACGGATCATGACCGTGTCCGCGTCATACCAGCGTCTGCACTTCCACCGACAGCACCGCCGGCAAATTCTGCACGATCGCCTGCCAGTTGTCGCCGCCATCCGGCGAGACGTACACCTGTCCGCCGCTGGTGCCGAAATACACGCCGCACTCGTCAAGCGAATCCACGGCCATCGCATCGCGCAGCACGTTCACGTAGCAGTTCTCCTGCGGCAGCCCTTTCGACAGCGCTTCCCAATCGTTGCCGCCCGTACGGCTGCGATATACGCGCAACTTGCCATCCATCACGTAGTGATGCGCATCGCTGGTGATCGGCACCACGTAAATCGTCTCCGGCTCATGCGCATGCACATCCACCACGAAGCCAAAATCCGTCGGCAGATTGCCGCTCACTTCGGTCCACAGATCGCCGCCGTTGTCGCTGCGCATCACATCCCAGTGCTTCTGCATGAACAGCGTGCCGGGCTTCGACTTGTGCATTGCCATGTGGTGCACACAGTGACCCACTTCCGCCGTCGCTTCAGGAATGTGGTTTGAGCGCAGCCCTTTGTTGATCGGCTGCCAGGTCTTTCCGCCGTCCTCGGTGCGAAATGCACCAGCGGCCGAGATTGCGATGTACATGCGCGCGTGATTGTCGGGATCGATGATGATCGTGTGCAGACACAGGCCGCCTGCACCCGGCGTCCAGTGCGGCCCGGACCCATGTCCGCGAAGCCCGGAGAGCTCGTGCCATGTCATGCCGGCATCGGTCGACTTGAACAACGCCGCATCTTCAACACCGGCGAAAACGGTGTCAGGATCGCTCAGCGATGGCTCCAGATGCCAGACGCGCTTGAATTCCCACGGATGCGGCGTGCCGTCGTACCATTGGTGCGTGCCCGGCACACCATCGTAGGTGAACTGATTGCCAACCGCAGCCCAGGTCTCGCCGCCGTCATCCGATCGCTGAATGAGCTGACCGAACCAGCCGCTGGTCTGCGATGCGTAGATGCGGTCGGGATTCACCGGCGACGCTTTCAGATGGTACATCTCGAAGCCGGGGAAGAATGGGCCCTTCACATCCCAGGCGCGGCGCGTGCCGTCGGACGTGAGCGTGAACGCGCCCTTCTTTGTGCCAACCAGCACGCGCACACTGGGCATTGTTCGCTACCTCTCGTGGGGAGCATCAGGAAGTCACACGGTGGGCACACGATACCGCCCGCTCCGCGCCACGTCCAGCGTTGCGCGATCGCTTCATCCGCTGTCGATTGCAGCGTCTGCCTTCCGGAGGATTCGTGTCGCCAGCTGACGCAGTGCCAGAGACCGGACCGTCTCCCCTCACACCCGATGAACTGACGCGATACAGCCGCCATCTCACGCTGCCGCAGGTTGGCGTGCAAGGACAGCTGAAGCTGAAATCGGCGCGCGTGCTGCTGATCGGGGCGGGCGGTCTGGGGTCACCGGTGGCGCTCTACCTGGCCGCGGCTGGCCTCGGCACCATCGGACTGGTGGAGTTCGACGTGGTCGACGTGACGAATCTGCAGAGACAGATACTCCACGGGACCGCCGACATTGGGCGACCCAAGGTCCACTCGGCACACGACACGCTGCGCAGCCTCAATCCGCACGTTCAGCTGCGTGCGCACCACGCGCGTCTCACATCCGCGAACGCGCTCGACATTTTGCGCGACTACGACATTGTGGTGGATGGCACGGATAATTTCGCGACCCGCTATCTGGCAAACGACGCCTGCGTGCTGCTGGCCAAGCCATACGTTTACGGCTCGATCTTTCGCTTTGACGGACAGGCATCCGTGTTCATCGCGGGTGACGCGCCCTGCTATCGCTGCCTGTACGCCGAACCGCCGCCAGCCGCGATGGTCCCGAACTGCGCCGAGGGAGGTGTGCTGGGCGTGCTGCCCGGATTGATCGGAACAATCATGGCGACCGAGGTGATCAAACTCGTGGTCGGGATCGGTGAGTCGCTGGCTGGTCGGCTGCTGCTGGTGGATGCGCTCACACTGTCGTTCCGGCAGGTGCGAGTGTCGCGCGATCCGTGCTGCCCGATGTGCGGCACGCGCACCATCCGCGAGCTGATTGATTACGAACAGTTCTGCAGTGCGTCTGATATCAGATAGCGTCGCTCTGCGAAGCGCCTGCAATGCTTGTCGAGACCGGTGCGCGCCCGTAACTTCGGTCTTCTGTTCCTGTCGTCTTCATCAGCACTGATGCCGAAAGTCTGTCCAGTCTGTGACACCGTCTACACCGACGCGAATGCGTTCTGTCCGGTTGACGGAACGACGTTGCACGTTGTCGACCTCGATGGTGGGCTGATCGGCAGCGTCATCGCGGATCGGTATCTCGTCACCGACCTTCTCGGCGAGGGCGGGATGGGCAAGGTCTACCTCGCGCGGCATGTGCGTCTGCCGCAGCAGGCCGCGATCAAGGTGCTGCGACCGGAGATGGTGCGTGATCCGGCGGCCGTGGCGCGATTCAATCGCGAAGCCTCCAACGCAAGCCGCATCGACGACGAAAACGTTGCCCGCGTTTACGACTTCGGCGAGGCCACCGGCGGTACGGTGTATCTCGCAATGGAGTACGTGAACGGCCGCACGCTGCGCGACATGATCATGGAAGAAGGCGCGATCGACGCGCGACGCACCGCAGATCTGGTCGAACAGATTGCGCGCGGACTCGATGCGGCACATCGCCTCAAGATCATCCATCGCGATCTCAAGCCTGATAACGTGATGGTGGTCTCCGGGCCTGATGGCCGCGAGAAAGTGAAGGTGGTGGACTTTGGTATCGCGAAGGCGTTTGGCGCCGGTGATGGCGGCCTGACGAAGACGGGCTTCGTTGTCGGCACGCCGGAGTTCATGAGCCCCGAGCAGCTCCTTGGCGGGGCGCTCGACGCGCGCAGTGACGTGTACGCGCTGGCACTGCTCGCATTCCAGTGTCTGACGGCGGGGCTTCCATTCGGCGGCGACACGCCGGAGAAGTCGATGACCGCGCGGCTGACGTCTGTCCCAAGTCCGCTGGCGGAGGTGTCGGGCAAGGCATGGCCTGAGCCGGTGCAGGCGGCATTTGACGCGGCGCTTTCTCGCGACGTGGAAAAGCGACCGGCCAGCGCCGGCGAATTCGCGCGCATGCTCAAGGCAGCGATCGAGGCGTGGACGGTATCGCCCG
>JANMWU010000422.1:0-2054 GCA_031380785.1 Gemmatimonadaceae bacterium | reverse complement strand
ACGTTTGATTCCGCTTCATACGGGGCACGCCCAGCCGGTCGCGCGGCCGCAACGCACGTCGTCCCCTGAACGGTTCGAGTGCTTCACCGACCAAGTCCTCGTTCGTGAACGGCCCGTACACCTGCGCGGTGTCGAAAAACGTGACCCCGCGCTCGACCGCAGCACGCATCAGCGCAATGCTCTCGTCGCGATCGGCGGCCGGTCCGAATCCAAAACTCATGCCCATGCAGCCAAGGCCGAGGGCGGCCACTTCGAGATTACTGCTGCCAAGGGTGCGCTTCTGCATGTTTCCTCCGGGTTCGCCACGCTGCGAACCGTTCAGGGGACGACGTGCGTTGCGGCCGCGCGACCGGCTGGGCGTGCCCCGTATGAAGCGGAATCAAACGTCTGGTTGCCCGAGCGGAAAGTGGCGCGGGTCGTGTGCCTCCGTGCGTTACCGGAGCCGAAGCGACGCTGTGCGTGAAGCGGGATATTCACGCCAGATAGGATGCCGTGATGCGATCACGCAGATACGCCGCCGCGCGCTGAGCGTCCACCGCATCGAGCCCATGGGCGATTACCGGTACGCGAATGCCTGCAGCGGCGAGAGTGGCGAAATAGTAATCGAAATCCACCACACCATCGCCTGGTGCGGCTAGCGAACCATCCGCTCGTCGATCCTTCGCGTGAACGAGAATAATGCGATCCGCGAGTTGCTCCACGGCGCGCGCAATCACTTCTCGCTGTGCGTCGGGCGATGCCCCGAGAACTGGGCCGAGCAGGTTCGCCGCATCGAGAACGATGCCGACCCGGTCGCTCTGCAGTTCATCGAGCAAACGTCGAGCGCTCGCGGCGGAATGGACAACATTGGCGGGCTCCGGTTCAATAGCCAGCATGACATCGAATTGTTTGGCGACGCGGACAGCAGCGCGCATGCAGTCAAGCAGGTCTCGCCACGCTGCCGCACCGGCGTTGTCCGGATGTGGCGCCCATTGGTCCATCGAGTTCCGGCTTCCGCTGCACAGTGTGAGAATTGAAATACCCACCTGCTGCGCCACGTCAGCAAGTACCGCGAGCGACCGCAGCCCCGCTCCGCGCGCCGCCGCATCAGGATGAATCAGATTGCACGTTGCCGAAAGCGCAACGACGTCGACGCCTGTATTGTGTATAGCAATCGTCAGGTCTGTGACGACGTCGCTTGGCAGCGTCCTTGGCAGCGATGGAAGTCCCGAGCACGCCATGTTGTACTGCACCACGCCGTACCCTGCGTTGCGCGCCAGCGAGAGCGCGGCGTTTGGCGCGGTGCAAGCGAACGTCCGGGCCATGATCCCAAGCAGTGGGCGAATCGGCATTGCCAACCGGATCACACGGCACCAACCACGTCAGCGACCCGCACCGGGCGACCCGACTCGACCGATTGCATAATCGCCACCATCGCGCGCACTGCGGCGATTCCGTCGTCGATGCCGGCAGCACCCGTCGATGTCACATCCGTCCCGGACAGCAGCGCATCCGCGAACGCTTCGACCTGTCGCCGATAGAAATGCGCATCAGCGCCCAGCGGGCGTGTGCGGGTCGCATCGGCCTCGTGAAAGATCTCGACGTCGGATGACTTGAACAGCCAAGGATTATACGTCTTCGCGAGCACGCTGCCGAACTCACCGTAGATCTGCAGGCCCTCGTGCCAATCCATCCGCACCGACACGGTCAGATCGAGGTGGCCGACGGCGCCGCTCGCGAACTCCGTCGCAATAAACCAGCAGAATGCGCCGTAGCGTTTCGTGAGTCTGGCATCGACGGATACGATTTCACCGCAGAGGTACCGCGCCGTATCAACGAGGTGACTGCCGTGCGCCAGCATGTAGTATCGCTCCAGATCGGCTTTCGGATCGGTCGTGGGCCTCAGCGCATTTGCGCTCCGGAGAATCAGCGGCTGCACCGCATCGGTGACCGCGTAACGATGTGTGGAGTCGCAATACCAGCCTTTGAACGCCAGCATTTCGCCCATCTCATGCCGGACGAAGTTCCGCGCGGCCTGCAAACCAGGGTCGAATCGTTTCATGTGGCCGACCATG
>JANMWU010000387.1:0-6877 GCA_031380785.1 Gemmatimonadaceae bacterium | reverse complement strand
GCACTCGGGACGTTACAAGCAGCTCGCGCTCGACCTCGGCGAGGCCGGCTGGGAAGTCCACGCGCCGGATTTCCGCGGACACGGCCATTCGGCCGGCGAGCGCGGTGTCGTTCCGAACTTGGAGTCGATCCGCGACGATATCCGGGCCTCGCTGACATTCGCGCGCGCCAATTCACCGCACCCGATTGTGCTGCTCGGTCACAGCATGGGCGGGGCGATGGCCGCGTGGGCGGTGGCGCACGATCCGACCGCGGCTGACGCACTGGTGCTGTCGTCGCCGGCACTCCGCACCGATCTGTCGCCGATACAACAGCTGATGATGGCGACGATGGGCCGGCTGATGCCTGATTTCACGGTCGGGAACGGACTCGACGCCGAGTTCATCTCGCACGATCCGGCCGTCGTGTCGGCCTACCAGATCGACCCGCTGGTGCACGATCGTGTTTCGTCGCGGCTGGTGCAGGCGATCATCGCCGGCGGCGAGGCGGCGCGCGCGGCCGCTCAGAACTGGACAACGCCAACGTTGCTGATGTATTCGGGCGATGATCGGCTGGTGGACGCGCGCGGGTCAGCGGAATTCTCAGCGACGGCGCCGATATCGGTCGTGAAGTCACACCGATTCGACGGGCTGTATCACGAGATTTTCAACGAACGTGATCGCGCGGAGCCGGTGCGGATGCTGTTGGAGTGGTTGCGGCGGCAGACGGCGTCGACGCGCTGATACAGAACAATGTCATGGCAGTGGCACATCATTGCTGACGCAGTCAGGCGAGCGGCCGAGCCGCGTCATAGGCAGCGTCACCGTAGTATCTCTTACAGTATGGATTAGGTCGTGATGCCAGCCAGTCGTGGCGCGCATGACCGCTTCATGCAGGCGCGTACTCCACTTGCGCAGAAGATGGCAACGGTCGGTCAGTTGCTGCCTGAATTCACCGTCGGGAATGGTCTCGACGCTGATTTCGTCTCGCACGATGCGGCGGTTTTCTCGGCCCAAAGACCGGCCCATTGGTGCATGCTCGGGTGTCGTCGAGATTGGCACAGGGATTATCACCGGTGGAACGGTTGCGCGGGCCGCTGCTCCGAACTGGAAAACGCCGACGTTGCTGATGTACTCGGGTGAGAATCGGTTTGACGACGCGCGTGGCTCGATGGAGCTCGCAAGCTTGGCGCCGGCGTCGGCTGTGCCATCGCATCGCTTCGTCGCGCTATATCACGAAAGGTTCAATGAGCGCGCCAGCGCGGAGACCGTGCGGATGTTGGTGGCTTGGCTGCGTCAGTTGGCGAGTGCGACGCGCTGAGTTTCTGGCACGAGCGAACTCGGGCATTTTCGCCGGCTGACCTACCAAGAACGCCGCCGCGAAAACCGGGGCAATTCAGTTTCGACCTGCCCAACATTTCTGGGCGGGCGTCAAACACGGGGGCGCTCACACGTCGGAGTACTCAGACGGGAGGAACGTCGCGTGCAGACCAGCTCACCGATTCAACCGGGCCGTATCCGCCATAAAGATCGTCTGCTGCTCACTTCCCCGTCCTGTCGGCACGAGCAAAATCTCTCCATGCGCCGTGTGCCACTTGAGGCCTCGCGTGGAGTCGGGCGCTCGATATACCGTATCCACGCGTCCGTATCGCTGAGAGAATCTTCTTGCCAGAGTGGTATCGATCGCGAACGCGGTAGCCGTTCGATCGCCCCAAGTGCGGACAACGCGCAGTACGAAGCCGTCCACTGCAATACTCACCACGGAAACGGCGGTGTCGGCCACACGTGCGCCGCATAGAAGTAGGCGATCATTATTCGCTAGAGGCTGATCTTCGACGCGTATGCAAACTACGCTCGATGATGCAGAGAACAACGCCGAATCGGCGAGAGCTGCGAGCGGCCCGTTTCGTTTCGTCTGCGATGCGTGGCACCCCATCAGCAGCAGCTCCACGCTAGCGATGACGCTTCGCCGAAACAGGAAGCTCATGGCTTACAACCCCACTCCGGCCAAACCCCGTGTTCCGGAGACGGGCAGAAATTCACCGCCTTGCGGTAGAAGTTCTCCCAGCGTCGTGCAAAGCTGTCAGACGTATTGCTATCGTTATGATAGTCGCCGTACAGTCCTTGGAAATAAACATGCCCTGCCTCGTGAAGCATCACCGCAGAAATGCTTCCTTGCCGGGAAGCAGCGTCAGCAGGGCCGAGGAGAATCTTGCGGACATCAATTCGCATTCTTCTGCTTCCTACTTCTGTGCTGCCGGTTGCATATCCGTTGAGAGAACTGTTCTCATAAATGTATTCTCTGTTGTCGTTCTCCATGCGTATCATCTGGCGATAGAGCGTGTACGCATCTTTGTCACGACGACCCGCTTGCCTCAAATGCTCTTTCGCCAAGCAGATGTATGTCAGCGCGACTGAGAGGGACGTTGCGCCTACTCGATTACAGACCACAGAAGGTAGGTCCCGGGTCTCATTCAGTTGGATGCGTGTCATGGCCGCACTATTCGCACAGCCCCGAACTCCGGTATCTGAGCAGAGTGCCCCGTTATCGATGCGTCGAGAATCCGCTTCGCCATCCCCAGCTTTGGAACAAGAACATGTTCCGCCGACGAGCTCCCTACGTCATCCGAAGACGCGAAGGAGCGGACGTAGATGACAGTGCGAGTCTTGACATTCATGCAGCGCAGCTCGCTCTGGAATAGCGCGGCTCGTGCGCACGTTACCGCCTCATCGGTAAGCGTTTTCTCGCAAAGAACAACAACTCGAGACATCTCACCGGCTGCTGGATCGCGTATTATGGCAAAGAGTACCTCTCCAGGCAGCGCAGTTTCTGTAACGGCAAATACAGGCACCCCTCGCTTCACGATCTGCCGAAGGGATAAGTCTAGAAATTGTCGTTGGTGCGGGGTCACTCTCCTTAACCCGTCACCTAGTTCGCCGTTATCTTCCAGGGGCGGCGGCTGGATTGTCCTGTCCGTGTACTTGCGTTCGGTCATCAGACAACTCCTCAATTTGGTCCCGACAAGCAGCAGTCAGCTCGCCCTTCAGGTTGTAGCCGAAATCAAATCGATTCCCCGCGATGTCGGTGACGCTGTCGACGGCGCACTGCTTGGCGACTTGTCATCGCGGCAACCGCTGTGCCGTGAGCTCACGATCTGGATCGGCGTTGGCCACATGTCTCGCCATCATTTCTGCGTCGGGATGTGGCCATTCTGCAGCGTGTGCGCGAGCAACAACGCGAACGCAATATCACGATTTTCCGCTGCTTTACGCGCGCGATTGGCGCGGTGCGCTGGCAAGGCGCTGTTGTCAGCTGCTGCCGCTCAGCAATTCGGTACGCTGTGCCACGACTTCCGCAGCTAGCCCCAATACTGTTCACTTAGGCTGATTTGCGCTAGGTTTGGGTCCGACACCTCCCACGGAGTCGGACATGGCGCGGACCGAGGCCGGATTACCCGCAGGGATCCGCGTGACGGATCACATCAGTCTGGGCGTGCTGACCGCCAGCGTGCCGCTCGACGCGGTGCACGCGGTGTTGCAGGAGACGCAGCGCGCCAGTCGGCGCGAGCGCACGCTGCCGGCGCATGTGATGGTCTACTACAGCATCGCGATGGCGTTGTACGCCGACGTGTCGACCCGCGAAGTGTTGCGGTGTTTGCTCGAAGGCGTGCGTTGGCTCGGCGGCGATGCGCACGCGGTGGTGCTTGCGAGTAAAGCCGGCATCTCGCAAGCCCGCACGCGACTTGGGGCGGCGCCGCTGGAAGCGCTGTATCGGCGCGTGGTGGCGCCGATTGCGAGCACGGGGACGCCGGGCGCGTGGTATCGCGGCTGGCGCGTGATGAGCCTCGACGGGACCACGCTCGATGTCGCGGACACGGCGGAGAATGCGCGCGCGTTCGGGCGACCGGGCAGTGCGCGCGGCGCGAAGAGTACCGGCGCGTTTCCGCAGCTCCGCCTGGTCGGCCTGTTGGAGAACGGGACCCACGTGATCAGTGCCGCCACGCTTGGCGCGTATCGCGTACACGAACGCGCGCTGAAGACCGCCGTCCTGCCGGCGCTCACCGCCGACATGCTCGTGCTCGCGGACCGCGGCTTTCTGAGTTTCGATCTGTGGCGCCCCGCAGCGGCGACCGGTGCGGCGCTGGTGTGGCGGGCGAGTGCCCACCTCCGCCTGCCCGTGCTGGAGCGCTATGCCGATGGCTCGTATCGGAGCGAATTGCGCTGGAATTCGCACTGTCAGAGCGCGGACCGTACGGCGATTAGCGTCCGCGTCGTCGACTACAGCGTCACGGGTGGACCGCAGGGCGCGCAGCCGTATCGCCTCGTGACATCCCTCCTCGATCCGGCCCGCGCGCCCTCCGCTGAACTCGCGGCATTGTATCAGGAACGGTGGGAAATGGAGACCGCGTTCGATGAACTGAAAACGCATCTCCGCGGCGCACGGCGCGTGCTGCGCAGTAAGACACCGGAGCTGGTGCGCCAAGAGGTCTGGGGCTTACTCCTGGCGCACTTCGCGATTCGCACGCTGATGCACGAGGCCGCCCTCGGCGCGCTGCCGCGCGCGCGTGATCCCGATACGCTGTCATTCACGCATGCCGTCAACGTCACGCGCCGCACGTTGCCCCACGTGACGGCGATTCCCCCCTCGGGACGTGGCGCGGCATCGCCACGCGCGACAGCAGATGCTCGTCGTACGGCGCGCGGAAGTCGTCCATCGGCAGCGCGGCCGCATGGTCCCACGCGGCGTCAAACGCACGATGAGTAACTATCCCCTGCGTCCCCGATCGCGAGGGCGCACGACGCACGCCAACTACTGCGTACATGTGCTTACCAGACTACGACCAAAAAACTTTAAGTGAACAGTATTGGGGCTAGCGCGTGGTCGGACTCAGCTCTGATGGTACTCATGTGCCTGCCGCAGCTGGCGGGCGCCGAGCTTCAGACACAAGTACCGTCAGGCAGCCCCGGTGGGAGGACGAAGCGATAACGCCTCCGAGCATGTCGAGAGATTTAGAATCGTCACAGTATCACTCCGTTGGCAACAGTCTTGGCACCCTCCTGCAGTCGAAACGAAACTCCACTCGCAAGCTCGTGATGGGGCGCGTTCGGCGCAAGAAAACTGACATCGCAAAAAGTGATCAGCCCTTGCTCGCGCGGCGACGGCGACGAAATTACGACCATGCTCCAGTCCCCCACGATCTCATCTCGTGATCGCAATTTCTGGCTCACGATCTGCGCAACCGTAACGTAGCGATTGCCAGTGGGCAGCAGAGTTCGGCCGCCGTCCGCCGAAGGCACCCACTTCAATTCAGCTCTCATTATGCCTCCTACCGAATGAACGCCACAACAGCGTGCTGAAGCTGTTCGATCGTAGCGAATCGTGCTGCAATACCATCCATCCGCCCCGCATACAGCGCCTGAGCTACCGACGCTGGAAACTCGGCGCTGATCACTCTGAAACCGTTTGGCTCGAGTAGGCGGCCAAAGGTAGCGGCATCGGACGCGGAAGTGGCAAAATATTTGCCTTCCGCAGAGCTACTGACGACCCTGACTGCGCCTTTCATCGCGACTATATCTGCCGCTTCGGCCAAGCTCACGGCGCGGTAGAGTGTAACCGTGGCTTCAAGAGCAGCACCAGCTCCGGCTGATGCCGCGAAAACAAGGCCTTCAACAGCGACACGTTTGCCGATTGACGGAAGGGATGACATGAGCGCGGCGCCTGCCGATCCAACAGCGTCGATCACCGAATTTGCTATCGATTTGACGCGGGCATAAATCTCCGCTCCCATCGAGCAGTTTGCATCTGTCTTATCTGGGCAGAGCCCAAACGGATCACCGTAGTTCACCGGATCCCCGCTGGCAAAACCGTACGCATTCAGCCCGCCCGCCAGCCCGATCGGATCCTCCTGCGTGAATCGCCCCGTCGCCGGATCGTACATCCGGTTCCGCGCATACATCAGCCCGCTCACATCCCGCTTCTTCAGCAACAGGCTGCCCTGCCAGCTGTACGTCAGCACCAGCCCGCGATCCTGATGATACGCGCTGCCGGCAAACGGCCACGTCAGGTACACACAGCGATCGGTCGTTCCGGTCCCGGGCGATGCCGGACAGCTGCTGCCGCCGGCAGCGTACGGCCTCGCATACGCGCCGTCTGCGAAGAGCCCGAACACCGGCGTGCCCCGATAGTCCCAGAATGGCACCAACGTGAACGTGGGCCACGTCTGGGAGGTCTGTGCATACGGGTTGTCGCGATACTCGTACCGCGTCACGCTCAGCGGCTGGTCCAGCGCCAAGCCGGGTCCATACACCACGCGCCCGTAGAACGGATTCGCATCGCCCACGATCGACTGGGGCACCGTGTCCGCCCCGGCATCCATCTCTTCCATCGCCGCCGCGCTCGTGTCGTACCGCGCGCGAATTTCGGCCACCTCGCTGGCGCCGTCCCAGATGGTGCGCGTCACCGCATTGGCGATGCACGCGAAATCGGTCGAGGGTGCACAGCGCCAGCGCGTGCTGACCCACACCCGGCGGCCCAGCGCGTCGTACCGATACTCTTCCACCAGTTGCTTGCCCGGCGTACGCAGATCGGTCGCCACCAGCCGATCGTCCGCGCCGTAATACGACGCGCGCTCGACGGAGATCGCGTCGTCGGAGCCCGCGGTGGACTCGAAGCGCGTGTTGCCAGCGGCATCGTGTGTGAACTGCGTCAAGCTCGAGCTGCCTGCCGTCTGCCGCGCCCGTGTTGCGAGGCGTCCGGTTGTCACGTCATAGGTGTGCTGCGATGCCTCGCTGCTGGTGGTCGTGCCCAGACTCCACCCGTTGCGCGTGCTCAGGATGTTGCCGAGCCCATCGTAGGTGAGCGTGTCGCCCGACACATAGCTCGACAGCGCGCCGGCCGTA
>JANMWU010000339.1:0-2128 GCA_031380785.1 Gemmatimonadaceae bacterium | reverse complement strand
GGAGCCGCGAACCGCACATGAACACTCGCGTTCTCGGAAGCTGCGAGCGCTGCCTTGCGCTCGGCCCCGGCGGCCGCGAACCGGTCGACCAAACGATCTGAGCCGCGCAAGGCACCGAACTGGTCTGGGTTGGACTTGATGACACCGGCGAGACGGTCCCGCTGCTCAGGCCTCTGCATCGTGCTCTCGACCGCCTTGATCGCGGCGGCAGGATCGCGCCAGATCTCCGGCGCGAGGGCTGCCACCTTTTCCATTTCGTTGCGGTAGGCAGGTGCAGCGATGGCCGTTTCCAGTGCCGCATCAGCGACCGTCTTCGCGTGAGTTGTGGCCGCCGGAAGCAACGGGCCAGTCTCGTTCATGGTTTTCACCTCGACACGGCGCTCGGCGACAGCCTGCTCGCGACTGAAGCGGCGGATGGCCTCAAAGGTTGGTGTTTTGGTGTCGAGCCGGCCCCGCTGCTCGGGCGGCACCAGGGTTGCAATGGGCGCTCGGTCCCGATCATTCGCGTTTTCGGTGAAGGCTCTGGAGCCAAACCGCGCAGTCAAAGCCGCGTTGATCGCCTTCAGTTCGGCCGACGCCTGTTTGTCGGCCAGGATGATCCGCGTCGCGGCGCTGTAAGCCTCGGCGCCGCCTGCGTGACGTGCGGCCTCAGCTTCGACAAGAATTTTGTGGGTGCGCTCCGTCATCGCAGGAATCGCCACTGTCATTCTGGGTCTCCGTTTCTCTTCTCGTTCGATCGCCTTCGGCAAGTCGCGCTGATAGGCGAGACCATGGGCGCGGATTGCCGGCAGGAGCGTGCGTGCTGACTCATGGGCGGCAACCCGCTGGCGTCGCGCGGACAAGCCATCGATCAACCGAGCACAACCGCGCACGGCGCCAATCGCCTCCGGGGTCGCGGCAACGGTCTGAGCGATCAACCTCGGATCGGCGCCGGGCTGGGTGATCTTGAGTAAAATCGTGGCCATGGCGGCATCCGGATCGCGGAAAACGGCCGCGAGCGCCGGACGCAATTGCTCGGATCGATGCGTCCATTCCGGCGCACGCATGAGCACTTCACGCGCAGTATCCGCAATGGACCGTTCGAACGGATTAGCCGGAATAGCGATATCCGCGGTCAACGCCTTCGTGGTCCGCGATTTTGCCACTCCGAGTGGCCTCATATCCGCGAGCGAGGCCCTTCCGCCTGGTGCGATCACCGGCTCGACTGTGCGGGCCGTCTCTCGATCAAGGTTTATCCCGACTGCGCGCTCTGCGCGCTGCCACAGCTGGGTCAATTTCTCGCGGCCTTCCGTGATCCAGGCACGCTGGCGCTCAATTTTGGCCGCGATCATCAACGCGATCGAAGCCAACGTTTCATTCCCGCGCCGTTCGGCGAATGCGTCGACCGCGCGGGCGTAGTGCGCCTCATTCTCGAAGTCGAGGGTAGTCGACTTGGCGCCGGACCGGCCGAGGGCTTCGCCAAGTTTCTCGAAGCTCGCAAAATCGCTCTTGGGTGCGTACAGCGTCACCTGATCCCGGTGACGCGACAGGGCGACATAGGCGAGGTGCTGGTCCATGGTTCTGGTGGCCATGACGAACACGCGATCGACGGTCGACCCTTGAGACTTGTGGATGGTCGCGGCATAGCCGTGATCGACGTTGTGGTAGGTGTCGGCGCCGAACGCGACCTCGGTCCCGTTGTCGAGCCGAACGCGCATTGTCGCTTCGCCAGCAAGGCCTTTCGTCGCAATGACCGTGCCGAGCATGCCGTTCTTCACGCTCTGGCGGCCGAGGCGCGGCGCCAGAGGCTCCTCGAAGATCGCGTTCTTGAGGAAAATCATCCGATCGCCGACAGCGAATTCGCGACTACCGCGCTCGGTCAACACGGTGCGGGCGTCCTGCAAAGCACCCTGCCCGGTCAATGCCGCGCGAATACCTTGATTCAGATTGAACACGTCCACGTTGGTATGGGCGAGCACGAGCAATTCATCGCCCCGAATGGCCTTGCCCGCCGTAGCGGCCTTGGCCGAGATCTCGCTTCGCGCCGACATCCAGTCAGTCACGATCTGACGCGCGGCGTCGACGCGATCGGCAGACTCTCGAATGGCGTCGTGTGCGCGGTAGGCGTCCAGCGCGGCGCGCACCTGGC
>JANMWU010000326.1:0-32460 GCA_031380785.1 Gemmatimonadaceae bacterium | reverse complement strand
TTGAAACGGAGAGCTCTGACCCCTTGATCCGCTTGATCCGAAGCCCGGCGCTGTGGAGCTGTCCGCGCCGAGTGCTTTCATGCGGGTAGCGGCGGAAGGTGGAACGAACCTTTTTCTGGATCTCGGATGCTGCTCGACTTTTCGACAATGGATCGCCGCACTAAGTATTTCTGGATGGCGTCGACGATTGCCCCTCGACCGGTGGCATGGGTGTCGTCTGCGTCGGCAGAAGGCGTTGTGAATCTGGCGCCCTTCAGTTTCTTCCAGATGATTACGCCCCATCCGCCAACGCTGATGATCTGTCCGCAAACGAACAGCGATGGGTCGCTCAAGGACACGGCGCGGAACATCCGTGAGACCGGCGAGTTCGTCGTCAGTCTCGTGACATTCCCGATGGTGCAGCAGATGAACGAGACGTCGTTCGCGTTCGATGCGGGGACAAGTGAATTCGAACAGGTTGGCGTGGTGGCCGAGCCATCGCACTCAGTGAAGCCGCCGCGGGTGGCGCGGGCACCCATGAGTTTCGAGTGTCGTGCGACGTCGTTCGTTCTGTACCCGTCGTCGGTGCCTACCTGCGCGATCATCCTCGGTGAAGTGCTCGTCGCTCACGTCGATCCAACCATCGTCGGTGACCATGGGATCATCGATCCACGCCGGCTGGATCTTGTGTCACGCATGGGTGCCGACTGGTATGGCCGCACGAACAGTGCAGACAATTTTTCGCTCCGGAGGCCTGACGGATGGGCGCGGTGAAGAAAGCGGGCACAGCTCGCAAGACAGCAGTTGTCGAGGTCGAATTCTCAGGCTTCCCGACGGCCGCATTCAGCTTCCTCAAAGGCCTCGCGGACAACAACAACCGCGAGTGGTTCGAGGCGCGACGCGAGACATACGAGCAATCGCTACGCGAACCGATGAAAGCGCTCATCGAGGAAATGGATGCCCGGCTGGCGACGTTCGTGCCGGAGATCACGGGGACGGCGAAAGGGAGCATGTTCCGTATTCACCGCGACATTCGTTTCAGCAAGAACAAGGCGCCGTACAAAACCAACGCGGCCTGCTGGTTCTTTCACCGCGACTCCAAGGGCAATGTCGGCCAGGACGCGGTGCACGGTGGCGCCGGCATGTATTTCCACATTGAACCGCGCGCCTGCTTCGCGGGTGGAGGCGTCTGGATGCCGCCGGCACCGGTACTCAAGCGCATCCGTGGCGCGCTTGACGTGGGCCACGAAGAATTCAACGGCATCGTGAAGGCACGAGCGTTCAAAAAGTTGTTCGGCGAGCTGGCAACGGAAGCGGTACTCAAGCGGATGCCACGCGGGTTTGATCCTGAGCATCCGGCTGGTGATTGGCTGCGCTATCAGAGCTTCACGGCGGGGTGTCCAATCAAACAGGCTGACGTGACATCGCCATCGCTTGCGGACACGCTTGAAGAAGCGTTTCGCACGTTGACGCCGTTGGTGCGGTGGCTGAACAGTGCGATGGGATTCCGGCCGCACAGTTCGCGTTGATGGGTCTTGTCACTGCTCGTTTTCGAGTGCGGCCTGACCAGCAGCCAGTCGCGCAATCGGCACGCGGTACGGTGAACAGCTGACATAATCGAGGCCGGTGCGGTGCACGAACGCGATGCTCTTCGGATCGCCGCCATGTTCACCGCAGATGCCGGCCTTCATGCCCGGCCGCGTCTTGCGGCCTGATTCCATCGCGATGCGAATCAGTTTGCCGACGCCCTCCTGATCGAGCACCTGAAAGGGGTCATCCGGCAGCAGCCCCTGCTCCACATACTGTGGCAGGAAACGGCCAGCGTCGTCGCGGCTGAGGCCGAGCGTCGTCTGCGTCAGGTCATTGGTACCAAAAGAGAAGTATTCTGCAACTTCGGCAATCTCGGCCGCCGTCAGTGCAGCGCGCGGCAGCTCGATCATGGTGCCGATCTGATATGCGATGGGCTCACCCATCCCACCGAGCACCTGACGCGCCACGTCTTCGATGATGGTGCGCTGGTGCTGCAATTCCTTCGCGCTCATGATCAGCGGCACCATGATCTCAGGCTTCACGACAATACCGCGCCGCTTCGCCTTGACGGCCGCTTCGAAGATTGCGCGTGCCTGCATCTCGGTGATCTCGGGATAGGTCACCAGCAGCCGCGCACCGCGATGGCCGAGCATCGGATTCGTCTCCCGCAACCCATCGACCACGCGCAGCAGCTCATCGCGTGGTACGCCGAGCTGACGGGCCAGCATTTTCGTCTCTTCGCCACCGTGCGGGAGAAACTCGTGCAGTGGTGGATCCAGCAGGCGAATGTTCACCGGAAAGCCGTCCATCGCCTCGAAGATTGCTTCGAAGTCGCTGCGTTGCATTGGCAGCAGCTTGGCGAGGGCTCGGCGGCGTCCGGTTTCGTCGTGCGCCACGATCATCTCGCGCACGGCGTGGATGCGATCGCCCTCGAAGAACATGTGCTCCGTGCGACAGAGGCCAATTCCCTCGGCGCCGAACGCGCGCGCGATGCGCGCATCCTTTGGCGTGTCGGCATTCGCTCGCACACGCAAGCGCCGCGAGCCATCGGCCCACTCGAGCACTTCGCGAAAGGCGAGATACGTCGGCGCCTGGTCGGGACGCGCGGTGCCGTGGATCACGCGCATCACCTCACTCGGCACAGTCTGCAATTCACCCAGATAGACATTGCCGGTCGCGCCGTCAACCGTAATCCACTCGCCGTCACGCACGATCGTTTCGGCGACACGGAACTGCCGAGCTTCAGCATCCACCACCATGTTCTGCACGCCGACGACGGCACACTTGCCCATGCCACGACACACGACGGCCGCGTGGCTGGTCATGCCGCCACGCGACGTCAGCACGGCACGCGCAACCACCATCCCGTGAAAGTCTTCTGGCGTTGTTTCGTCGCGCACGAGGATGACGTTCTGTCCACTGTTTGCACGCTGCTCAGCCACGTCGGCATCGAACACCGCAACGCCGCTGGCCGCACCCGGTGATGCCGGCAGGCCCTTGCAGATCACCGGAGCGCGCTGCCCAGTGTCGATGACCGGATGCAACAGCTGATCAAGCTGGCTGGCTGGAATCCGCATCACGGCTTCCTTCGGCGAAATCAGTTTTTCGTTCACCATGTCACGCGCGATGCGAATCGCAGCCGCGGCGGTGCGCTTACCGCTGCGGGTTTGAAGCAGATACAGTTTGCCGCGTTCGACGGTGAATTCGAGATCCTGCATGTCGCGGAAGTGCGTCTCCAGCGCGAGCTGCGTCTGCATCAACTCGGCATACGCACCCGGCAGCAGTTCGGCCATGTGTTCGATGCGCAGCGGCGTGCGGATGCCCGCCACGACGTCTTCGCCCTGCGCGTTGACGAGGAATTCACCGTAAAATGCGCGCTCGCCGGTTGACGGATCGCGCGTAAAGGCGACGCCGGTTCCCGAGTCATCGCCCATGTTACCGAACACCATCGCCACGACATTGACGGCCGTGCCGATTGCGTCGGGGATCCCATTCACGCGCCGATAGTCGACCGCCTTCTTCAGCATCCAGCTGCGCCAGACCGCTTCGGTCGCGCCCCACAGCTGTTCCGTCGGATCCATCGGGAATTCGCGGCCGGCAGCGTGCTTCACCAGCAGCTTGTACTCCTCGACCAGCTTTCGCAGCGACTCTTCGTTCAGGTCGGAATCGTTGACGACACCCTGTGTCAATCGCTTCGCTTCGAGCAGGTGTTCGAACTTCTGAATCGGCACGCCGATAACGACATCGCCGTACATCTGCAGAAAACGGCGATAGCTGTCGAAGGCAAAGCGCGCGTTGCCACTGTTGCGCGCCAGCCCCTCGACCGTTTTGTCATTCAGGCCAAGGTTGAGGATCGTCTCCATCATTCCGGGCATCGACACCGCACCGCCCGAGCGCACCGATACCAGCAACGGATTCTGTACATCGCCAAACCGTTTGCGGGACACCGCTTCGAGGCGCTGAAGGTTCACCGCCACCTCATCGCGCAGTTCCTGCGGATAGGTCGCATCGCGCAGATACAGTGCGCAGAGTTCGCAGGTCATGGTGAAGCCGGGCGGCACCGGCACACCGATGTTTGTCATTTCGGCGAGGTTTGCACCCTTGCCGCCGAGTATCGCTTTCATTTCACGCGTGCCGTCTGCGCGCCCGTTGCCGAAAAAGTAGACGTAGCGGCGATCAATCATTGGTGCGGAAGCCGGCACGGAGATCATAGGCTGTTTTGTGGAGCTCAACCGCTGTAGGCCCGTCCGCTGACGAGGTCTGCCGGTGGCGGAGTCGGGTAGTTGCCGCTGAAGCATGCGTCGCAGAACCCGTCCGGTCCACCCGGCACAGACGCCAGCATGCCCTCAATAGACAGATAACCCAGCGAATCGACACCAAGGGCGTCGCCGATCTGTGAAACGCTCCGGGCCGAGGCTATCAGCTCCTCCTTGCGCGGCGTGTCGATCCCGTACCAGCAGGGCCCGGTGACCGGTGCCGAGCTGACACGCATGTGGACTTCGCGCGCGCCGGCATCGCGGATCATCTTCACCAAGCCGCGCGTGGTGGTGCCGCGGACAATCGAATCGTCGATCATGACCACGCTCCGCCCATTCAGGACTTCACGCACCGCGTTGTATTTCACCTTCACCTTCGCGATGCGGCCCGACTGCGTTGGCTGAATAAACGTGCGGCCGATGTAGTGATTGCGGATCAGCGCCAACTCCAGCGGCAGGCCGCTTTCTTCCGCGTAACCAAGTGCGGCGGCATTCGACGAATCAGGCACGGCGAATACCAGGTCCGCACCCGGTGCCGGGCATTCGCGCGCCAGTTGCTTGCCAAGCGCGCGACGGGCGCGATCGACGCTGTGTCCGAAGATCTGGCTGTCGGGCCGCGCGAAGTACACGTGCTCGAACACGCACTTCTTGAGCGGAAGCACATCGAACGCCTGAACGGTGCGGATCTCGCCGTTTTCGATCGCCACGATTTCGCCAGGCTGTACTTCGCGCAGCAGTGTGGCGTTCACGATGTCGAGCGCGCAGGTCTCGCTGGTGGCGATGATGCTGTTCCCCAATTTACCAAGCACCAGCGGACGCCAGCCGCGCGGATCGCGCGCAGCCAGCAGCGTCTGATTGATCAGAACAACCAGTGAGTAGGCGCCTTCAACACCTGCGAGCGCATCGGTCAGCCGTCGCACCGGATCCTCCTCGTGCGACCGGGCCAGCCGGTGCAGCAGCACTTCGGAATCCATGGTGGACGTGAAGATCGAACCCTGCTCTTCAAGGTCGGCCCGGATCTCGGATGCGTTGGTCAGGTTGCCGTTGTGCGCCAGTGCAATTACGCCGCCCTTGAAGCGGGCCATGATCGGCTGCGCGTTTTCGACCGTCGAGCTGCCGGCCGTGCTGTAGCGCGTGTGCCCGATTGCGACGTCACCGATCAGCGGTGCGATGGCCGACGCCGGAATTGCTTCCGACACCAGCCCCATGGCGCGAATGGGATGCGCAACGCCGTTGAGGTCAACGGTGACGATGCCCGCTGATTCCTGCCCGCGGTGCTGCAGCGCATACAAACCGAGATGCGTAAGCGCCGCAGCGTCCGGTGTTCCGAAAATCCCAAAGATTCCGCACATACGCTCTTATTCCTCAGGCCGTCGCTGTGGCGGCGCGTTGCATCAATGCGGGAATCGCATCGAAGTACGCATTCGCCAACGGAACGAGCGGTGTATCAAGAATCCGGTTCGCCGCGCGCACAGTGAGTTGTGGTGCAGCCGTCACTGTGCCGATGAGGTGTGCAGAGACGCCGTGGGCCTGGGCGGTCGCAATCACCGCATCGGGCTGCGTCGTGCTGACAATGACGCGACCCTGAGCTTCGCCCCACAGCAACCCGCGAGCGGACAGCGCGTGCCAGGCTGAAAGATCCACCGCCGCGCCGAACATTGCATCGCGATTGCTCATGCAGCACTCAGCCAGCGCAACCGCCAGACCACCTTCACTGCAGTCATGCGCCGATTCAACCGTTCCGGCGGTGATGGCACTGAGCAGCGCATCAACCAGTCGCTTCTCGTGATCGAGATCAACCACCGGTACCGCGCCGATGGTGAGCCCGTGCACGCGCGACAGGTACTCGCTGGCACCAAGTTCGTCGGTGCACTGACCGAGCAGTACGATCTGCGCGCCGGCGGTGCGGAAAGTGCTGCGCGTGACATGTGCAATGTCGTCGATCAGCCCGACCATGCCGATGGTCGGAGTGGGGAAGACGGCCCCCTGCGGATTCTCGTTGTAAAGCGACACATTGCCGCCAGTGACCGGCGTGCCGAGCGCGCGGCACGCATCACCCATTCCCATTACCGCTTCACGAAACTGAAAGAAGATTTCCGGCTTCTTCGGATTACCGAAGTTCAGGCAGTTCGTGATCGCCATTGGCCGACCGCCGGTGCATGCCACGTTGCGCGCCGCTTCTGCCACCGCGATCCGGCCACCCATGCGCGGATCGAGATACACGTAGCGCGAGTTGCAATCGGTCTTGAGCGCCAGTGCCTTGTTCGTACCACGCAGCCGTACCACGGCGGCATCCGCGCCGCCCGGACCCACCACGGTGCTCGTGCGCACCTGCGAATCGTACTGCCGATAGATCCAGCGCTTGTTGGCGACGGTCGGCGACGAGAGCAGCTGTGCCAGCGTCCAGACCGGATCTGATTCCTCCGCTCGCTCAACGACTGCGTGCGCATCGCGCCCGCGCAGCGCAACGATCGCGTCGCTCTCACGCGCTTCGGGCGTGTACTGCGGACACTCGGTGACCAGGCGACTGCCGGGAAATTCTGCGACCACGCGATCGCCCTCGACCACGCGATACACCGGTTCCGCGATTACTTCGCCAATGACCTCAGCTTGCAGGTCCCATTTCCGGAGGATCGCCTTCGCTGCCTCTTCATGGCCGCGCTTCGCGACCACCAGCATGCGCTCCTGACTCTCGCTCAGCAGAATCTCGTACGGTGTCATGCCCTCTTCGCGCACCGGAACCTTCGTCACATCGATCACGACCCCAACGTCCCCGCGCTCGGCCATCTCGGCGCTGCTCGACGTCAGCCCGGCTGCTCCCATGTCCTGAATGGCAACGATGTGGCCACTGTTGATCAACTCGAGTGACGCCTCGAGTAACAGTTTTTCGGTGAACGGATCGCCGACCTGAACGCGTGGACGCTTCGCCTCATTCTCGCTGCTGAGATCTTCCGACGCGAAGCTTGCACCGTGAATGCCGTCGCGGCCGGTGCGAGCACCAACGGCCAGAATCGGATTACCGATTCCTTCCGCCTTCGCCGTAATCAGTTCCTCTTCGCGCATGAGCCCAACGCACATCGCATTCACCAGCGGGTTGCCCTCGTACGCCGGGTCGAACATTACGTCGCCAGCAACGGTCGGCACACCGATGCAGTTGCCGTAGTCACCAATGCCTTTCACGACACCGGCAACAAGCCAGCGAACGCGCGGCGAATCGAGGCTGCCAAAGCGCAATGAGTTGAGCATTGCAATCGGCCGCGCGCCCATCGTGAACACGTCGCGCAGAATTCCGCCGACACCGGTCGCGGCACCCTGATACGGCTCCACCGCTGACGGATGGTTGTGGCTTTCGATCTTGAATGCGACCGCCAGACCATCGCCAACGCTGATCACACCCGCGTTCTCGCCAGGACCCTGCAGCACGTAGGGCGCTTTCGTCGGCAACGTTTTGAGCACCGGACGTGAATGCTTGTATGAGCAGTGCTCGCTCCAGAGTGCGCTGACAATTCCAAGCTCAGTGAATGTCGGCTCGCGCCCAAGCAGGCCAAGCAGCTTCTCGTACTCGAATGGAGTGAGGCCATGCTCTGCCACCAGCGCCGGCGTGATCGCCGGATCACCCGGCCGCGGCTTCACATCCGACATCGCGGCAGTCATGCGCCAACCCCGGCCAGCAGTGATTCGAACAGCGGCAACCCGTCGGTTGATCCGAGAAGCGCCTCAACGGCACGTTCCGGATGCGGCATCAGCCCGAGCACGTTACCGGCGGCATTCGTAATACCCGCAATATCGCGCATCGCACCATTCGGGTTGCTGTCGGCCGATGTGTTGCCGAACGCATCGCAATACCGAAGCACGATCTGGCCATTCTGCTCGAGACGATCGAGCGTCTCGTCATCGGCGGCGAAGCGACCTTCGCCGTGCGCAATCGGAATTCGCAATACCTGACCGGCCTGGTAGCCGTTCATGAACATCGGTGCCGAGCCTTCGACGCGCAGGTGCACCCAGTCGCAGACGAATCTGAGACCGGCATTCCGCATCAGTGCACCGGGCAACAGATGCGACTCACAGAGCACCTGAAATCCATTGCAGATGCCAATGACAGGTGCGCCGCGCTCGGCATGCGCCACGACTTCACGCATGATGGGACTGAATCGCGCTATCGCGCCGGCCCGAAGTGCATCGCCGTATGCAAAACCACCGGGCAGGATCAGCACATCGCAGTTCTGGATGTCATGATCCCGATGCCAGAGCGAGACCGCAGTCTGGCCCAGCTGGTCTGTGACGGCGTGCAGTGCATCGACATCACAGTTTGAACCGGGGAACGTCACGACACCGAACTTCATCGTCAGACCGTCACCGGCGAAGTGATCTGATAGTCTTCCGTCACCGGATTGGCCAGAAGCTTGTCGCACATTGCTTTCACCGATTGCTCGGCGGCCGCGGCGCTGTCGGCCTTGACGTCGATCACGATGTGGCGACCAATGCGCGTGTCCTCCACGTCACCGAATCCGAGCGCGTGTAGCGCGTCAGAAACGGCTTTGCCTTGTGGATCGAGCAAGCCCTTGCGGGGAACGATATGCACGCTGACGCGGAAGCGGTTCATTCAGGTGGTTCCTGCTGCGAGCGGGAGATTGAAGAGGACGGTGATTTCGGAATCACCGGGATCTCGTCCCGCGAACGGCGCCGCTTGCGACGGCGGTTCGCGTTCACGACTGTCAAGGCATCGGATGCAGCGACCGCACGGTCGTCGCTCATGTCGTCGACCGTGAGCGGATCGGGCCGGTCGCTGAGTGACTGGAGGATCGTGCCGACCAGTCCCACCAACACGTAAGTCAGTCCAGCGGGAAAGAAAAACTCGCGCGGGAGAAAGATCGCGCCGATGAGAAAGGTCAGCACCGTGATCGAGCCGAGCACGCCACGCCAGTCGCGAAATCCGGTCCGCGGAAACGCGGGGTATCTGACGTTGCTGATCATCAGCAGCGACAATCCGATCATCAGGTATTTCACCAACTCGTGCCACGGCAGATCACCGATGATGGTCTGCTGATACAGCCGAGTCTGCGCGAACCAGTGATAGGTGGCGAGCGTGCCGCCAGCGGCCGGACTGGGCAGGCCAAGAAAATAGCTCTTCTTGTCACCAGCCTGCGTAATGTTGAAGCGCGCCAGCCGCAGCACGGCGCACATACAGAAGAAAAAGACAAGAATCCAGGACCAGCGGTCGCGACCGGGTTCCGTTGGCGTGAGCACGGCGAAATACGTGATCATCGCCGGCGCCAGCCCAAACGAGATCGCATCGACGAGCGAGTCGAGCTGCTCGCCGAATTCCGTGCCGGAGTTGGTGGCCCGCGCGACACGGCCGTCAAGCATGTCGCAGACGCCACCGCACACGATGAACAACACCGCCCGTCCCAATTCGCCGCGACTGGCGCTGATCATCGCGAAGATTCCAAAGAACAGATTGCCGAGCGTCAGACCGCCGGGAAACAGCACCACGGCGCGACGCATTCCCGTCGGACGATCGGGCCTGTTGATCACGCCGGCAGTTCCGCGATGACCGTGGTGCCGGCAACAGTGCGCTGGCCGAGTTTCACTTTCACCGCTGAATCCGTTGGCACGAAGACATCCACGCGCGAGCCGAATCTGATCAGGCCATAGCGCGTTCCCTGCGCCGCCGGATCGCCCGGATGACTGTACGTGATAATGCGGCGCGCGATCAGGCCGGCGATCTGTCGCGTCAGCACGCGGAACCGGCCGGTCGCAATCCCGACGCTGACCTGTTCATTCTCGAGCGACGATTTCTCGGAGACGGCGTTGAGGAATTTGCCGGGGGTGTGCACGACGTGCTCGACCTTGCCGTCCACAGGATAGCGATTCACGTGCACGTCGAAGACGTTCATGAAAATCGAGATGCGCGTGGTACGACCATACACGTACGTCGGTTCATCGACTTCAGTGATCATCACGACCTTGCCGTCGGCCGGTGCAATGACGACGCGTTCACCGCGTGGCCCCTCGCGCTCGGGGTCGCGGAAAAACCACGCCACCCACGCCGCTATCACCAGCAGCAGAAAGCCAAGCAGCCATAGCGACCAACTCCGCCGCCAGACCGCCAGCGCCAGCACGGCCACTGCCAGTGACCCACTGAGTGCCATGAAGGGATACCCTTCTCGAGCGAAATTCATGTGTATTGGCTCAGATCGAGTGCGGTACCGGTAAGGCGCCGGTACGCGTCCAGATATCGGAGGCTGGTTGCCTCCACGACGTGCTCAGGGAGCGCTGGCGGTGGGGCATCGCCGTTCCAGCGCGCTGCGCTTCGCTCAGCGCTCAGATAGTCGCGCAGTGGTTGCTTGTCGAAGCTTGGCTGCGTGCCGCCCGGTGCATAAACATCGGCCGGCCAGAATCGCGACGAGTCGGGCGTCAGCACTTCATCACAAAGAATGGTCCTGCCGTGCCACCTGCCGAATTCAAATTTCGTGTCAGCGATGATGATGCCGCGCGTCGCCGCCAGACCGCTGCCGCGCTCGTAAATCGTCCGCGTCAGTTCCTCCAGTTCCCGCGCATGATCGTCGCCGACCACCGCACGCATGCGGTCGATCGTGATGTTTTCATCGTGACCGGTCGCGGCCTTGGTTGCCGGCGAGAAAATTGCCGGAGTGAGCCTGTCACTCTCCGCCAGGCCAGTCGAGAGTCGCTCGCCGGCCAGCGTGCCCTTTGCCGCATACTCCTTCCATGCCGAGCCGCTGATGTAGCCGCGAATCACACACTCGATCGGAAAGATCTGGGCACGCTTCACCAGCATTGAACGACCGGCAATTGTCGCAACGTGCGGTGCAAGCTCGGGAACCTCGCCAATAATCTCGTGCGCGTCAGCGCTGATCATGTGATGCGCAACTTCGGACTCGAGCTGCTTCAGCCACCACGCCGTCAGCTGCGTGAGCACGATGCCCTTGTACGGTACCGCCTCGCGCATGACGACATCGAATGCGCTGACCCGATCGGTGGCGACAAGCAACAGGCGATCGTCATCCACTTCGTACACATCGCGGACTTTGCCGCGGGCGGCGTGGAACAGCGGGAGTCGCGTGGTCGGAACGCCGATTGGCGTCGGGCGCGCTTCAAACACGGACAACTCCCACCGCGGCATCGTCAATCGAAAGACCAGCCAGCGCCGGCTCGACATCCTCGGCCAGAAATTCGTCAACCTGCTCAGCACTCCGGCCCACAAATCGAGCGGGCGCCATCACGCGGCGCAGGACGTCGAGGTTCACAGGATATTCCGGGTCGTCGGTGAGTCGCTCAAGCAGGTCGTTGCGCACGCCATCGTCCTTTACGGCGCGCGCGGCGGCGATGGCGTGACGGCGGATCACCTCGTGCACGTGCTGGCGGTCACCACCCGCCCGCACCGCATTCACGATCAGCTCTTCGGTGGCCATGAACGGCAACTCGTCGTCAACGCGGCGACGGATCCGCTCGGGATGCACTTCGAGGCCCTGCGCGATGTTGGCGACGAGAATCAGGATTGCATCGCAGGCCAGGAATGCCTCCGGAATGACAAGCCGACGGTTGGCCGAGTCATCGAGTGTACGCTCGAAGTACTGCACGGCGTGCGTCTGATTCGCGTTCGGCTCCAGCGACAGAACGAACCGTGCCAGCGACGCAATGCGCTCGGCACGCATCGGATTGCGCTTGTATGCCATTGCCGAGCTGCCGATCTGTTCCTTCTCGAACGGCTCTTCGATTTCGCCGAACGCCTGCAACATGCGGATATCGCCACTGAACTTCGACGCGCTGGCGGCGATGCCGCTGACCACGCCCAGTACCTGTGCATCGAGCTTGCGACTGTATGTTTGTCCAGTGACAGGCAGCGGGCGCGGAAAACCCATCGCGTGCGTGACCATGCGATCCAGCTCACGCACCTTGGCGTGATCGCCGTGAAACAGTGTGAGAAAACTTGCCTGCGTACCGGTGGTGCCTTTCACGCCGCGAAACGGCAGCGTAGCCACGCGATATTCGAGATCGGCCAGATCAAGCAGGAAGTCCTGCATCCAGAGCGTGCAGCGCTTGCCGACCGTTGTCAGTTGCGCGGACTGCAGATGCGTGTAGCCAAGTGTCGGTTCATTCCGCCACTCACGCGCAAACGTCGCCATTGCCCGCAGCGACGCGGCAAGCTTGGCGCGCAGTATTCCCAGGCCGCGACGCATGAGGATCAGATCGGCGTTGTCAGTCACGAACGCCGACGTCGCGCCGAGATGAATGAACGGTTTGGCTGCTGGCGCCGCGTCGCCGAAGGCGTGAACATGCGCCATCACATCGTGACGGAATCGGCGTTCGTAATCCGCGACGGCCTTGAAGTCGATCGTGTCGAGTGCGCCGCGCATCTGGTTGATCGCCGCGTCCGGAATGTCGACGCCAAGCTCCTTCTCGCTTTCGGCCAGTGCCAGCCACAATCGTCGCCACAGACCGTAGCGGTTTTGTGCGCCCCACAACTCGAGCATGGCAGGCGACGCATAACGCTCGGCGAGCGGCGACGAGTAGTTCGTGTGCGACGACGTCACTGGATGTAGAACTGAGTGGAGTACATGGCGCCGCGACGCTCGATGATCAGCTGAATCATTCCCCGGCCAGCCAGCTGATCGATCGCGTGCGCCACTTCTTCGGCCGTGGACACGGTCGCGCGGTTGACACCGATGATCACGTCGCCGGTCAGAACGCCCAGCTGATCCATTACGCGGTCGCTCGCGTTGACGACGAGTGCGCCGCGCGTTGATCGGATACCACGCTCCTGCCGGATCGCCGGAGTTAGCGTCACGAGTTGCACATCACGCAGCACTTCGACCTTGCGCGCGCCGACTTCCGGCAGATCGGCCGCTGTCACGGTCACGGTTTCCTCGCCGCTTGCTCGCTTGAGTACCATCTGCGCCGCTTCACCCACGCGCAATTCGAGCATCTCGCCTTCCCAATCGAACATGTTGCGCAGGTCGCGACCGCGGCTGCGCAGAATCTGGTCGCCTGGACGGATGCCAGCGCGCCCCGCCGGTGAGCCGAGCACGACGCTGCGCACGACGACGCCCGAGCGGAGAACTTCGCGCGGCGAGTTGCCGGCCGGTTGCGCGATGCGCACGCCGATCCAGGGATGTCGCACGGCGCCGTGCTTGAGCAGATCGTCGGCCACGCGCATGGCACGATTGATCGGAATGGCGAATCCGATGCCGATCCTGCCGCCGCTCGGCGAGAAGATTGAGGTGTTGACGCCGACCACCTGCCCAAGCGCATTCACAAGCGGACCGCCAGAGTTGCCCGGATTGATCGACGCATCGGTCTGCAGCATGTCCACGTATGTGCCGCCGCCTTCCTGCCCTTGCTGCGGAACGAGATTGCGGCCAGTGGCACTGATCACGCCCGCAGTCACGCTCGGCTCTGTGTTGCCCAGGAGAAATCCGTAGGGATTGCCGATCGCAATCGCCCATTCACCGATGGCGAGATCAGACGACGAGCCGATTGGCGCGACGGGCAATTTCGTGGCGTTGATTTTCAACACTGCGAGGTCGTTCAGTTCATCGATGCCAACCACCCTGGCGTCATATGTCTGACCGTCGCGCAGTGCAACGCTGACCTTCGTTGCACCGACAACAACGTGTGCGTTGGTGACGATGACGCCATCGGATTGCACGATGAATCCGGAACCGATGCCGGCCTGCGTTCGCTGGCCACTGCGTCCGCCGTAAAACATTTCAAATGGATCGGCCGCGACCTGCTGCACCGTTTCCGTCTGCACCGTGACCACAGCCGGCGCGACTTTCGCGACCGACTCGGTGATGGCCGTCCGGCGCGAGGCGGGCAATGCAGCAGCTGCGTGTTCCGCGCGCGTTGGCGGCGCGCTCACCTTGGGCGCGCTCGCGGCGGGACGCTGCGCGTCGCTGGCCGCGGGTGACGCGCCCTGACAGGCGAGCACCAGCAGCGCGCCGGAGAATGTGGTGAAGCGAAGGGCCATCGTCCGAATTCGGGAGCGCCGTGGCGCGCGGCGAGGCGTGGTGCGAAGCGGGGAGCGGAGCATGAACTTCATGCCGCAGCGGGCTGTGACGCGGCGAGATACAGGTGTGCGGGATACGTGACCTGTTCAAGGTACAGGCCGCAAGCCGGTGCCGGGGCCGATACGTCGCGATTGTCGTCCGCGGCGAGGAGCGCCGCAACGCCGCCCGGCGCTCGCCGAGCCGTACCGATCTCGACCATAGTGCCGACCAGAAACCTCACCATGTGATGCAGGAACCGGTTCGCAGCGATCACGAGTGCGAGGCCGCCGGGCCGCAACTCCCATTGGCACCGGCGCACCAGGCAGCGGTGATCGTCGTCATCCGGCGCAGTGCCTTTGACCGCAAAGGCGCGAAAACTGTGTTCGCCGATGAGAGAATCGGCTTCCGCGGAAAGCGCGTCGAGTGACGGCAACCGCCCCAGTGGCCACTCGCGGTTGTAGCGAAACGGACTGCCGGCGTCGGAATCGGTGCCAACCAGATACCTGTACTGTCGTTCGATAGCGCTGAATCGCGCGTGGAATTCAGGCAGCATGGCGTGAACGCGTGCGCATCGCACGTCGCGCGGGAGCACACCGTTCAGAGCTCGCCGCAGACTATCCGGCTCCCATTTTTCCGGGACGATCACACTGACCGCCTGACCCAGCGCATGCACGCCGCTGTCGGTCCGGCCGGCGCCAATGGCCGGCACATGCGATTGGGTCAGCCGGGCGAGGGCGTCTTCGAGTATGCCTTGAACGGTGCGCTGCGCGGGCTGTCGCTGCCAACCGGCGAAGGCCTCGCCGTCATATTGAACGACAAGCTGGAGGGTGCGGCGCGACATTGGATTAAAGCTAGGCCGCCCCGGAAGTGACTTCAAGCAAGTCAAGTCGTGATCTGACAACGGATTGACAAGCCCGCACGAGCCCGTCACCCTTGGTGCGGTAGCGAGCCACCATCTCGCGACACCGCGGCCAGTCTCCCACCCACCTGATGGCACCTCGCACGCTCGCGTCACTGGCGCATTCGCTGGCCGTCGCGCCCGATCTGGGCGGCGCGGTCGGCGTGCTGGGTGAGGCTCTGGCCGAACTGGATCGCGGCGCATATCTCGCCTACTTCCGCTACGACGGCCGTCGGGAGTTGCTGACGGATCGCCTCAGTCCGACGAGCGTCGGCACGGCGCGTCCGACGCAACTCGAGGTGGCGTTTGATCAGCTGCCGATTGGTGTGCGACAGGGCATCGCCGCCGGCTCGACCTTCGTGGACGTGACCGAGCGCGCGGCTGATTTCTCGCGACTGCTCGGTCTTCCGCCGGTTGAAAACGCAACACTCTCCATCCGCGGTTTGCGCTTTGATGGTGTACTTGGAGGCGTGCTGACGGTGGTGGAGCCGAAGAAATTTTTCGGCGGTCGCACAATCGAGAAATTCCTGCCCAACGCGGCGCTGTTCGATCTTGCATTCACGCGTTTCGCCGAAATGGATGCGCGACGTGAAGCCGTTGTGACGCTCGAATCTGTCACGCAGCGGATCCACGGCGAATACGATCGCCGTCTCGGTGAGCTCGAACAGAAGATGTCGTCGCAGGCGCAGGTATTAAACGATGGTGCCGATCGCGCGCGCGTCGTGCAGCTGGAGCGCGAAACGAGCCGCATCCAGGAAGATGCGCGACGGTTTCAGCGTCGTGCTGAAAGTCTCCAGAAGCAACTCGAAGCCGCACTCGGGCAGACCGAGCAGGCGCATATTGAATTGCATCGGCGGAACGAAGAGCTGCGCGATCGCGAACGCACGGTGTATCTGATTGATCGCGTGCTGTCGATGGACGCCAGCGCACCGGATCCGCGTCGCCTTGCTGATGAACTGCTCACGCTCGTTGGCGAAGACATGCAGGCGCAGCGTGTATCACTGATGATGCGTGCGCCGGAACCTGGAATGCTGTATCTCGCCGCAGCGCGTGGTGTGGCGCGCGACGTGCGCGATGGCTATCGCGTTGCCATCGGCAGTGGTGTGGCAGGCAAGGTTGCGGCCAGCAGGCAAGTCATTCTCGTCACGGACGCATCGCAGGCCAGCCAGCATCCGCTGCTGAAGGACGAGTATTTCACCAGCGGCAGCTTCATCTGCTTCCCGCTCGTGTACCGCGAGGATCTGGTTGGCGTTGTGAACGTCGCAAATCGCAATCAGCAGGGCGTCTTCACCGAAGCCGATGTGGATCGCGTGCGACTGCTCGGGCTGGTCATTGCACTGGTCGCCACTCAGGCCAAGCTGACGGAGCGTCTGCTTCCAGCGCTGTCCACCACGTGAGTGTGGTGCAGGTCGCGTCGTTGATGCGGGACGCGTGATGAGCGACGATATGCTGCGGAATGCCGTGCGTCGCCTCGCATCGGGCCACCACCTCTCGGCCGAGGAGTCAGGCGGCGCATTCGATGTCGTGATGACTGGCGGAGCGACGCCGGCACAGGTGGCGGCGTTGTTGATGGGATTGCGCGTCAAAGGCGAGACATCAAGCGAGGTGGCCGGAGCCGCGCGCGCGTTACGTCGCGCCATGATACATCTGGATACTGACGCGCCTCAGATGCTGGTGGACACCTGCGGGACCGGCGGCGGTGCGGTGCCGACGTTCAACATCTCCACTGCCGCCGCGATTGTGGCGGCCGCCTGCGACGTGCGTATCGCGAAGCATGGCAACCGCAGCTTCACCAGCAAGAGCGGCAGCGCCGATCTGCTCGAGGCGCTTGGCGTGCACATTGATCTCACGCCGGCGCGAATGGCCGCGATCCTGCGCGAGGTCGGCATCGTGTTCATGTTCGCCCCGTTGATGCATCCCGCCATGCGACATGTGGGACCGGTGCGCCGCGAACTGGCCATTCCGACGGTGATGAACATGATCGGACCACTCGCGAATCCGGCCTCCGCTGGACGTCAGGTGATCGGGGTGGCTGATCGTGCGCGGCTCGACCTGCTCGCGGGCGCACTGCACGAACTTGGCACTGAGCATGCGCTGGTGGTGCACGGCGAACCGGGGATGGACGAGATCTCGCCGCTCGGCGTCACACACGTGCGCGAGTTGCGTGGAAGTGCGCCGATTGCCTCATGGACAATTGATCCCTCGCAGTTCGGCTATCATGACCTGGTTGCCGCTGATCTCGCCGGTGGCGAGCCAGCGGACAACGCGACTATTGTGCGCACGGTGCTCGAAGGTCACGGAAGTCGGGCGGCGGAAGCGGCAGTGGTGATGAACGCGGCAGCCGCGCTGTTCGTGCAGCGCGGTGGAGGTGACTACGCGGGTTGCGTTGATGAAGTGCAGACAAGTCTGCGTGAGCGCCGCGGACTGACAGTCCTCTATGCGCTGATTTCAGCGTCCGCGCCAAAGAGCGCCTGACGGTATGCCGGCGTCAGGCCGCTGCTTCGAACGCGTTGTAGCGTGCACGCCAGCCGTGCAGCTGCTGATCGCTGATTCCGGCGCCAACAACGCTGGGAAGATGCATCAACGGTGCAGCGCGACCGACAGTGCGCGCGGCCAGTGCGTCGGCGACGTGTACAGCAACGGCGGCGTCGAACATCGTGCCGGCAAGTCGCTCGGGCGAGTGATGAAAGGCGACCGCTTCGACCACGCTCGACGGCAAGCCCCACAAACTGAGCAGATAGGCGCCAACCACGGCGTGCGACACGCGGCCGGCACGACGCTCAACGTCATTGAGCGGCAGGGCGTCCTTCGCTGCCGTTTCCTCGAGTGCCTTCCAGTCAACGGGTGCCACGCCGGCCAGCACGACCTGTCCAACATCGTGCAGAAGGCCGGCGAGAAATGCCTCGTCAGCGAGCGAGCGATCCTGCGGGCAGATGGCGAGCGCGATTTCGCGCGCCGATGTGGCAACGCGCACCGCATGATTGTTCCACTCATCGAGATCGAGCACGTCCGGTGAGACTGTGAACGAACGAGTCGCACCGTCGGCGAGTGCAATCGCGCGCACCAGCGAGACACCCATGAAGTTGACGGCCGCGTCGACGCGCGTGACCTGACGGCCGACGCCGAAGAATGAACTGTTCACGACCCGCAGCAATCGCGCGGTGAGGGCAGCGTCGCGGTTGATGACTGCTGCCACCGCGATCACACCGGCGTCGGGATCAGCCAGCACTTTCTCGAGCGCCTGTACCGTGACCGGCGGGCGGGGAATCGACTCAAGTCCGCCGATAGCGGCCAGCACGTCGGGATCATTTACAACCGCCCGCAGCGTGCTGCTTCGCTCAATCAGCATTGCGAGCATGTAGGTGTCACACGGCTTGTGCAGAAAGCGATGCACGCTGCGCTCGAGTCGCAGGGCGACGCTTTTCTCCGCGAACTCCGAGAGCGCGATGCGGACCGACGCGGGCCAACGGGCCTTCACCGACTCGAACAACGCCACGCCGTCAGCCGGCAACTTTCCAAGCTCCGAGATGAATACGTCTGCCGGGGCGTGCTCCATTGCGGCGATTGCCTCGGCCGAGTTCGACGCGAGGACGACGTCCCATTCCGGGCGCACGGTGAACAGCGCCCGGCGGTGCGACGCTGCCACGTGATGTTCGTTGTCTACGAGAATGAGTCGCATGCCGAAATCCGACCGATGGTCTGTGCGGGCGCACCAGCGCCCGCGTCGAAACACCTGTCAGTATCGGATGTTTACGCGGCCGACTTGATCGCTATTCCGCGAACCTGAAATGCGGATTCTCGACCACGCCCAGCACGTTCCCGAAGGGATCGCGCACGGCACCGATCTTCACGCCGCCGCCGACATCCTGGATCGGCTCAAGGTCGGCGCCTCCGAGTGTGAGCAGCCTGGCGTACGCCGCTTCCGCGTCGGCAACTCCCCAGAACGCGGCGCCGGCCGCGTCGCGTTCGGCCGGCACATCGGGTTCCGGCACAAGGCCCAGCTCAAAGCCACCGACATTGAAACCGACGTAAAACTCCTCGTCGAAGTAAGGCGCCCGCTCCAGCACCTCCACGTACCACGCCTTTGCCTTGGCCAGGTCGGCCACGGCGTAGATCGCGGTACGGAGACCCCTGAACGACGCCGGTCCGGTCATGAATACCGGCGCAGCACACCGACCACGACACCCTGGATCAGCAGGTTGCGCTCGTCAGTGTAGATGGGCTCCATGGCGTCATTGGCGGGCTGCAGCCGGATCCGCCCGTCCTTCTCGCGGTAATAGCGCTTCACGGTGGCTGACGTCTTCTCCAGCAGCGCGATCACCATCTCACCGTTGTCGGCGCTCTTCCGCTCGTTCACAACGACGAAATCGCCGTCGCGAATCTGCTCGTCGATCATCGAATTGCCGCGAACCTTGAGCACGTAGTGATTGCCGGTCTTGCGCAGCATGTCGGGGGGAATCGCCATCGTCTCTCCCGTGACCGTGGCCTCGATGGGCAGGCCGGCGGCAACCAGGCCGAGCAGCGGCAGTTCCACAAATCGAGGCGACGATTCGGACGGAAGGATTTCGATGGCGCGGCTCTCGTTATAACTGCGCCGGATGGAGCCCTTCCGCTCGAGATTGCTCAGATGCTCGTGGACGGTGGCGAGGCTGGTGAAACCGAAGTGTCCGGCGATTTCCTCGAAGCTTGGGGCGTAGCCATTCTCGTCGGAGTAGAGCTCGAGAAATGTGAGGATTTCGCGCTGGCGCTTGGTGAGCGACATGGGGCCGGCTCCCGCTGATACTGAGGACGAAGGGACTGCGCTAGATTACCGAGGCTGGGCGATTGCCCCGAAGAACTGCCGAAGACTATTGCCGAAGGAATCCCGAAATGCAAGTGGCCCGCTCATGGACTCCGCCTGCTGGCCCGCTCGGTCGGTTGAGCTCGGCAAGCGCGGCGCGGGCGGCGCACGCACGGTCCGTGACGCCCTTCGATGTGCAGGTCGCCGAGGCGCTTTCGACGCCGGCTGCGCTCAATATTCTGGTGGCAATCTCGGCCCGTTCAGATGTCGCAGTAATCGCGGAGCTCAAGCGGGCGTCGCCGTCGAAGGGATCGATCAACGCCTCCCTCGACGCCGCGACGCAGGTGCGCCGGTACGCCGACGGCGGTGCGACCGCGTTTTCCATCCTTACCGAGCCATCGGAATTCGGCGGATCGGTGGATGATCTGACTGTCGCGTCGGCGCTCGCGCTCGGACCGTGCATCCGGAAGGATTTCATCACCGATGCCGTGCAGCTGGTCGAGGCGCGTCGCGCCGGCGCCTCTGCGGCACTGCTGATCGCTCGCGCACTGCCGACCGACACGCTGGTCGAACTCGTGGTCTTTGCGCGCATGATGGGCATCGAGCCGTTAGTTGAGGTGCGCGATGAAAACGAACTCGATGACGCGCTGTCGTCCGGCGCGCTGCTGATCGGCGTGAACAATCGTAATCTCGAGACGCTCGATCTCGATCCGATCGCGAGTGAGCGTTTGCTGCCGCTGATTCCCGTTACGCACCTGGCGATCTACGAAAGCGGCGTGCAATCGCATGCTGATGTAGAGCGCGCAGCGTCATTTGGTGCCGATGCCGTGCTGGTTGGATCGTCGGTCTCAGCGTCCACTGATCCTATGGCAGCCGTGGCCGCGTTGACTGGGGTGCCGCGCATCCGTCGGCAGGCGTGAACGTGTCCGCCGCAGCGAAGATCTGTGGGCTGGTGCGTGCGGAAGACGCGAGGGCGGCGTGGGCAGCTGGCGCACGCTACGTCGGAGCGATTCTGGCTGGCGGTCCGCGACTTGTGACACCCGCCGGCGCACGCGCGGTATTTGACAGCGCAGGCACAGCCACGCGCGTGGTGGTTGTTGGGCACGAGCCGGTGGATGACATCGTACGAGCAGGAATGGCGGCTGGTGCGGATATCATTCAGCTGCACGGCGATCCATCGCCGCGCATGGTGCTCGATCTGCGCGAGCGGTGGCCCGGCGGCATCTGGGCCGCGCTGCGTGTACCGCCGCAGTCGTTCGATCAGGAACGGGCCGCAGCGCTCTTCAGCGTCGCAGACGGTGTTGTGCTCGATGCGTTCGTTGACGGATCGCTTGGCGGTACCGGTGTTGCGATCGACTGGCGCGGGCTGCAGCCAAAGGTGCAGGCGGTGCGCGATGCGGACGATGCGTCAGCGCTGCTGATCGTGGCCGGCGGTCTGAATCCGGAGAATGTGCAGACTGCCATCCGGCTCCTCTCGCCGGACGTGGTTGATGTGTCGTCGGGCGTCGAATCGGCACCCGGAATCAAGGATCATGCGCGTGTGCAGCGATTCGTTGCTGCGGCACGCGGCGATAGCGTGGACGGCGATCAGTTGTCCTTCGCAGGAGTGCAGTGAATGGCAACGATGCAGGAACCCGCCGGAGTGCTTTCTGATCGATTCGGTCCGTTTGGTGGCCGCTACGTCCCTGAGACGCTCATTCCCGCGCTGGATGAACTCACGCTCGCGTATGAGGCCATCAAGACCGACGCGGCGTATCAGTCCGAGCTCAACGGATTGCTCGAGACGTTCGTGGGTCGCGAGACGCCGCTCGGCTTTGCGCCACGACTTTCCGCGCGCGTCGGAGCGCCCGTCTGGCTCAAGCGCGAAGATCTCTGCCACACCGGCGCGCACAAGATCAACAACGCGCTGGCGCAGGTGTTGCTCGCGATGCGGATGGGCAAGAAACGCATCATTGCGGAGACCGGTGCCGGTCAGCATGGCGTCGCAACGGCAACCGTGTGTGCGAAGTTCGGGCTCGAGTGCGTCGTGTACATGGGCGAGGAAGACACGCATCGCCAGAGCCTGAACGTCTTTCGCATGCAGCTGCTGGGTGCCAGGGTGGTGCCGGTTACCGGTGGCACGCGCACGCTCAAGGATGCGACGAGTGAGGCGATTCGCGACTGGGTCACCAATGTCGACACGAGTCACTACATCATCGGCAGCGTGGTTGGCCCGGCGCCGTATCCGCGCATGGTTCGCGACTTCCACGCCTGCATTGGTCGTGAAGCGCGCGAGCAGTTGTTGCGCGCGGCCGGCCGACTGCCGAAAACCGTCGTGGCGTGCGTTGGTGGTGGCTCGAACGCGATCGGGATTTTTTACGCGTTTGTGCCGGATACCGACGTGCAGCTGGTTGGCGTTGAAGCCGCCGGCGAAGGTGTGTTGACCGGCAGGCATTCCGCCACGCTCAGCACCGGAACCCCGGGTGTGCTGCACGGATCACTCTCACTGCTGCTGCAGGACGAGAACGGACAGGTGCATCCCGCGCACAGCATCAGCGCCGGACTGGATTATCCTGGCGTTGGTCCCGAACACGCGTACCTCAAAACGACGGGACGTGCCGAGTACGCTGCGGTGACGGACGACGGCGCATTGCGCGGCGTGGCGCTGCTGAGCCGACTGGAAGGGATCATCCCGGCGCTCGAAACGGCGCATGCCGTGGCGTGGATTGACGACAACGCCGGACGCTGGGCGAAAGATGAGCCGGTGTTGCTGTGCGTGTCAGGCCGCGGCGACAAGGATGTCGGCACGATGATGCAGCATCCGATCATGGAGGTCGAATGACTGCGGGCACCGCGCATTCGCTGACTCAGCACATGAATGAGTTGCGTGCGTCTGGTCGGAAGGCACTCGTCACGTACATCACTGCCGGTCATCCCGATCGTGGGCGTTCGGCTGCGTTGCTCAACGGCCTCGAGGAGGCCGGCTCGGATTGCGTCGAACTCGGCGTGCCGTTCTCCGATCCGTTGGCCGATGGACCGGTGATTCAGCGCAGTTCGCAGATCGCGCTGGATCAGGGAATGCACTACGACGGTGCGCTGGAGATGGTGAGAGCGGCCGGTATTTCGATTCCGGTGGTGCTGTTCAGCTATCTGAATCCGGTACTGAACGCTGGCCCCGATGCATTGCAGCGTGCAGCGGACGCGGGCGTGTCAGGCATTCTGATCACTGACCTTCCGGTGGGAGCAGATCCGGAGCGCGAAGCGTGGCTCGGCAGCTCGCCGCTCGACTATGTGCGACTTGTGGCGCCGACGACGCCGGCGGCACGCATGGCCGAGATCGGACGCAATGGCAGCGGATTCGTGTATCTGATCAGCCGACTTGGCGTGACTGGCGCGAAGGACTCACTCTCCGGCGATCTGCCGGAGACCGTCGAGCGTTTGCGCAGCGTGACAACGCTGCCGATCTGCGTGGGCTTCGGCATCAGCACCGCGAATCAGGCCGCTTTGGTGGGACAGATGGCGGATGGTGTGGTGGTCGGCAGCGCGATTGTGAAATTGGCCGAATCGTCAGTTGATGCGGCGCTGGCACTGGTGCGCGAACTGCGCCTCGGGCTGGACGGCGCCGATTCGTAGCGCGTGACCACGACCGATTTCTTCAGCGCAACGTAACTTGCCCGTCCGACAACTGTCCCCGTCAGCAGCATCATGGCATCGTCTGTAGAAATCACACTTCGCAACATGCGCTTCCATGTGCGTGTCGGCGTGTTGCCGCATGAGGCGGAGTTGCCGCAGCCGCTGGAAGTGGATCTGACCGTGTGGGCCGCACCGCCGACCAATGGCAGCATCGGTGTGGACTATCGCGACCTGTACGCCGTCGCGTCGGATGTGGTGACACAGGGGCCGCTGCTGTATCTCGAAACGATTGCACAGCGGATCGTGTCCACCGCGCTCGGACGGGCAAACGTGCGCGGCGCGCGGGCTGCAGTGCGCAAACCGTTCGTGTCGTTGCCCGGACCACTCGATTGCGCTGAAGTCGTGATCGAGGACGGCGTGCGCGAATGAGCCAGACTCAGCGCCGTGTGGCGATTGCACTCGGAAGCAATCTGCAGGATCGCGACGCGCTGCTGCGCGACGGTGCGGCGGCGATTGCCGGCATCGACGGCGTCTGGTTGGTGGCGCTCTCGCAAGTTGAAGAGACAGAACCGATCGGTCCGCCGCAGCCGCTGTACCTGAACCAGATGGTTCTGGTGGAAACGGTGCTGTTCATGCCGGACCTGCTGTCGCAATTGCAGGCGATCGAAATGCGGTACGGCCGCGATCGATCGACAGTGAAGGGGCCGCGCACGCTCGATCTCGACATCGTCTGGGCCGACGACGCGATAGTCACGTCGTCGGAACTGCTCATCCCCCATCCCGGTCTCACCACGCGCCGTTTCTGGCAGCGTGAGCTGGCCGAACTGCTTGGTGTGAATGCGGCAGCAGAAGCGATTGCAGCGGCACAGGTTCATGCGGGAATCGACACCAGTGAACGCGACATCGCGAAACGCGACGCACGCTGGTCCGGTGGATGGCACATCGTCGCCTGACGAGGACGCAATGAGCGCACACATGACACCAGCACCTGCGTCGACTGGCAAGCCAGTCACGATCCGCGACCTTCAGGCGAAGAAGGAGAAGGGCGAGAAGATCGTCGCGACAACCGCCTATGATGTGCTGTTCGGTCGCCTTGTCGACGCCGCCGGCGTGGACATGGTGCTCGTGGGTGATTCACTCGGCATGGTCGTGGCGGGGCTCGATTCGACGAAGAAGGTGACGCTTGATCAGATGATCTGGCACTGCGCGGCGGTGCGGCGCGGTGTGCGTCGCGCCATGCTGATTTTCGACATGCCGTGGATGACGTATCAGGTGAGCGCGGCGGACGCAGTGCGCAACGCCGGCCGCGCGCTGGCAGAGACGAATGCGACGGCTGTGAAACTCGAAGGCGCGGGCCTGGCATCGCTGGCGGCGGTGCGAGCCTGCGTTGACGCGGGCATTCCGGTGATGGGGCACATCGGCTTCACGCCGCAAAGCGATACCGCCTTGAGCGGTGCGCGGGTGCAGGGCCGCGAGGTGCCGGTGGCGGAGCGGCTGCTGGCGGACGCCGTGGCGTTGCAGGACGCTGGCTGCTTCGGCACGGTGCTGGAATTGATGCCGACGGAGTTGTCGCGGAGTATTTCCGGTGCGCTGCGGATTCCCACCATCGGCATCGGCGCCGGCGGCGGTTGCGATGGTCAGATACTGGTGCTGCCGGACCTGATCGGCCTCAACGAAGGCTTCAAACCGAAGTTCCTCAAGCGCTACGCCGATGTCGCCGGAATCGTGAAGTCGGCGGTGACTGAGTATGCCGATGACGTGCGCGCCGGGCGCTATCCCGACGACAGCACGAGTTTCAGCTGAGCATGCAGGTCGTTCGCGACGTCACCTCGCTGCGCGCAGCAGTCGCGTCAGCGCGTACGTCCGGGTTGCGCGTGGGCTTCGTACCAACGATGGGCGCGCTGCACGCGGGACATTTATCGCTGATCGATCGCGCGCGCGCACGGTGCGATTGCGTCGTGGTCAGCATCTTCGTCAATCCGCTGCAGTTCGCGCCCACTGAAGATCTCGCGAAGTATCCACGCGCCGAAGCGGCGGACCTCGCCGGTGCTGAATCGCGCGGCGCCACGATCGCGTTTGTCCCCGACGCGACTGTGATGTATCCAGGTCCGCGTGTCGTGAGCGTTGTGCCGGAAGCAATCGCTGACCGCTGGGAAGGCGCGATAAGACCGGGGCACTTCGCCGGTGTGCTTACCGTCGTGTCCAAGCTGTTCAATCTCGTGCAGCCCGACGTTGCGGTCTTTGGCCAGAAGGATTTGCAACAGGCCACGCTGCTGCGCGCACTGGTGCGCGATCTCAATTTTCCGATCACGCTCGACATCGCGCCGATTGTGCGCGAGCCGGACGGCCTGGCGATGTCGAGCCGGAATCGGTACCTCGAACCGGGGCCGCGCCAGTCTGCGCGTTCGCTCTCACGTGCGCTGGCCGGGATTTCCGCGCAGTTCCTTGCCGGCGTGCACAGTGTTGAGGCGCTCATGGAGACGGGCCGCGCGCAGCTGAGTCTCGAGCCCGGCGTGCGCACCGACTATCTCAGCATCGTGGACCCGGAGCGCCTTGAGCCGGTGGTGACCGCGTCTGCCGGCGACTACGTGATTCTTGCGGCGCGCGTCGGTGCCACGCGGCTGCTCGACAATCATCGGCTGGGCGAACCGTGTCCGGCGTTTCCATGAAATCGCACAACACACTCGACTCGCAGCTGCCGTCCTGGGCCCTCGCCGGCCCGAAGCGTCGCGAACACATCGGCCGCGTAACTGCATTGCTGGACGAGTGGGGGACTGCGATGGTGATCAGCCCGGCCGAGCGTACCGCGTGGCACGATGCGGGATTGCTGCATGATTCCTTGCGTGACGCTGATGAAAAGCAGCTGCGCGAGCTGACGCACGATACGGTGTCGCCGACGGAGATCCTCCACGGGCCGGCCGCGGCGGTGCACCTGGCGAGCCTGGGCGAATCACGCCGCGATGTACTCGACGCGATTCGCTGGCACACGCTCGGCAATCCGGAATGGTCGCGTACCGGTCAGGCATTGTTCATGGCCGACTTTCTGGAGCCCGGCCGCAAGTTCATGGTGTCAGAACGTGCATGGCTGGCCGCGCTGGTCCCGGATGACTTCACGGGTGTTTTCAGGCAGGTGGTGAAGTGCCGCCTGGAATGGTCACTGCGTGAAGGGAAAGGACTGCATCCGGAGACGGTCGCAATGTGGAACGCGGTGCGATGAGCCGACCGCGCATGATGGTGCTGGGCCTGATCGCGATCGCAATCGTCGCGGGGGTATTGTTCGGCGCCCGCCGATGGTACGGTGGCGCGGCGCACGTGCAGCTCGGCGACACAACCAGTGCGCCGAAAGATCAGCGTATTCTGGTCGAGGTTCTGAATTCCAGCGGTGCCGGAGGACTGGCGCGGCGCGCAACGTTTCTGCTGCGCGATCGCGGATTCGATGTGGTTGGCTGGGGCAATGATCCGAAGGGCCGACGCAGCCAGACGGTCATCCTCGACTACACCAATAAACCCGAGGCGGCAGAACGGCTGTCACGCGTGCTCGGCGGCGCGCTGATCGAGCGCAGCAAGGACTCACTCGATCGTGGCATCGATCTGACAGTGCGACTCGGCAGCAACTACAAACTGCCGATTGAGGCGTTTCATCCGTAGTGCGGCAACGTCGTACGACTGCACTGCGACCGTCGTTCTCCGCAGCCTGCTACCCGGCGACGGTCTCGCGCCTTCGTCCGATCTTTTCGACCCGCAGCTGGCCGCACGCCGCACTGATGTCGAGACCGCGGCTGCGCCGGATAGCGACTTCCACGCCTTCAGCACGAATCCAGTTCGCGAACTGATGAATTCCTTCGCGCGGAGTCGGCGTGAAACCCAGTCCGCCGCCCGGATGCAGCGGGATCAGATTCACAAACGCCTTGCACGCTCTCGCCAGTGCAGCCAGCTGTCCGGCGAGCACGCGCGTGTCGTTCACGCCGCCGAGCATCACATACTCGAACGTCACACGCCGATCAAACGCCGCGGCTGCCTCGATCACATCAGCCAGCGGAAACTTCGTGTTCACCGGCATCAGTTCCTTTCGCAGGTCGTCGTTCGGGGCATGAATCGAAATTGCAAGCCGGAACTGCTCGGGGCGTTCGCCGAGCGCGACGATGCCTGGCAGCACACCAACGGTACTGACCGTGATGTGACGGGCGCCGATGCCGAACGCCTCTGGAGAATTCAGAATTGAAAGCGTGGGTGCGACTGCTCTCCAGTTCATAAGCGGCTCGCCCATGCCCATGAACACGATGTTGGTGGCCAGCACGGCCGGGGTCAGCATCGCGAGCTCGCGCACCTGACCGGCGATCTCGTGCACGGCCAGATTGCGCTGGAAGCCCATCGCCCCGGTGGCGCAGAACGAGCAGGCCAGCGCGCAGCCCGCCTGCGACGAGATGCAGAACGTCATCCGGTCGCCGTCAGGGATGGCGACGGTTTCGATCGACTGGCCGTCGGCGAGCGTGAACAGGAATTTCTCGGTGCCGTCGATGCTCGACTGTCGAACGGCCAACGTCAGGCGCGGCATGACAAAGCGCGTCGCAAGTTCGGACCGAAGCGCGGCGGGCAACTCCGTCATTGCGTCGAAATCGGCGGCCGGATTGATCCAGAGCCGACGCAGCACCTGATCCGCCCGATACGACGGCTGACCAAGCTCCGCCATCGCGTCGAGTAGCGATTGGCGTGCCTCGACAGGCGTAAGATCGAGGAGGTTGGTCGGCAGATTCGGCACAGCAGAAATCTAACGCGCCGGTCGCTGAGGCCAGCCTGGCCGTAAGGACGAACCCGAGCCGCCGGCGTTCAACCGCTTGTCGCACAATGCGTTGACCCCTCGCGCGCTACCCGGCGTGTGAGGGTCGGGCTATCTTACATTCTTCCCCGAAACCTTCGAGAATTGCTGTCCGATCTCCTGACTCCGGAGCGCGTCAAGGTTCCACTGGTGAGCCAGTCCAAGGACGAGGTGCTGCGCGAGCTGGTCATGCTTGCGATGCCCTCGGCTGGCGAGGACACACTCGAACGAATCGTGCGCGCCGTGCTCGACCGAGAAAAATTGTTGAGCACGGGAATTGGCAGCGGGATTGCAATCCCACATGGTCGAACGGGCGAAGTCGACGAACTGATTCTCGCGGCTGGCGTCGCGCCGGAGCCGATTGCCTTTGATGCGCTCGACGGGAAGCCAGTATCGCTGTTCTTCCTGCTGCTGGGTCCGGACAGCGCTGCGGGCGCGCATGTTCGCGCACTTGGTCGCATCTCGCGCATTCTTCGTCATGAATCGGTGCGCGAGGATCTCAGCCACGCGCTGAACACCGAAAGCTTTCTCCAGCGCCTCGTCGGCGCCGAGGTGCCGTGAACGCAGCACGCTCTATACCAGAAAGTTCACGAAGCTGGGTGCGCTGGCTGGTGCCGCTGGCCGTCATGCTGTGCATCCTTGCCGGTACATCCTGGCCGCATCCGCCGAACATGCCCGGTCAGAGCGACAAGGTGATCCATTTTACGGCGTACGCGACACTTGGTGCGGCGATGGGCTGGGCTGCGCGCGCGAGGTCATTTCGGCAGGCGCTGATGTGGATCGCGGTCGTGTCAATGCTCGGCGCGGCGGATGAGTGGCATCAGCAGTTCATTCCCAGTCGCAGCATGGACGTGCGTGACTGGATGGCCGACACCGCCGGCGCGGTGACAGGTCTTTCTCTCGTTTCGGCGCTTGCAAGGCGCCGGGAGTCTGTTGCGTGACTGCTGCTTCAACCTTTGCGACCTCGCGTCGCAGTCACCTGTGCGGTGAGCTGCGCGCGGAACACGTCGGCCAGACGGTGCAACTCGGCGGGTGGGTGCATCGTACCCGCTCGCTCGGTTCGATTGTGTTTCTCGATCTGCGCGATCGCGCTGGTCTGATTCAGGCAACCTGTGATCCGCGCTTCTCGCCGGCTGAGGTGATTGCCGCTGCGGATCGGCTGGGTGCGGAGACGGTTGTCGAGGTCGAAGGTGTGGTGGCGCAGCGACCGGCGGAAATGGTGAACCGCGATATGGGGACGGGCACGATCGAGTTGCAGGTGACGTCGCTGCGCATTGTCGGTCCCGCCGTCACGCCAGCGATTCCGGTCGCGCGGGGCAAGGACGAAAAACTGGCGGCCGAGGAGCTGCGCCTCAAGCATCGCATCCTCGACCTGCGTCGTCCGGAGCTGCAGGCGAACATGATCCTGCGGCATCGCTTGCTGCAGGTTTCGCGTCGAACAATGTCTGATCACGGATTTCTTGAGATCGAGACACCGATCCTCACCAAGACTACACCGGAAGGTGCGCGCGACTATCTCGTGCCGAGTCGGGTGCATCCGGGTGAGTTCTATGCGCTGCCGCAATCACCGCAGATCTACAAGCAGCTGCTGATGGTCGCGGGCTTCGATCGCTACTTCCAGCTCGCCCGCTGCTTTCGCGACGAGGATTTGCGCGCCGATCGTCAGCCGGAATTCACGCAGATCGACTTCGAATGCGCATTCGTCACGCAGGAAGACGTGCAGGCGGTGGTGGAACGCGTGCTGGTGGCGCTGTGGAAAGAAGCGGGGCACAACATCGCGATTCCATTCCAGCGCATTCGCTGGCATGAGTCGATGGAACGCTACGGCATCGACAAGCCTGACCTGCGCTACGGACTGGAACTCGAGAACTGGACCGCGCATGTGAAGGCCGACGCAGCGTCGTTTGTGCACGACGGTATCGCCGCCGGCGGCAGGTTGCGAGGCATCCGAGTGCCTGGTGGTGCAGCCCTGTCACGCAAGGAAGTCGACGCACTCGCGGCCAGCGCGAAGTCCCACGGGCTTGGTGGATTGTTGTGGGCAAAGCGCACTGACGCCGGGTGGGAAGGGCAGGGCACGAAAGCATTCGGTGGCGACACGATGCAAGCGATCGGCGGCGTTGTCGGTGACCTGATCGTTGCCGGCGTTGGTGTCGACTTGGTTGCTCTGCCGGCGATGGGTCAGGTGCGCCTGGAACTCACCCGCCGACCTGAGCAGGCGCCGATCACCGCGCACGCGTTCTGCTGGATCGTGGATTTCCCGCTCTTTGAGCTGGATGCCGCGACAGGCGAGCAGACGCCGTCGCATCATCCCTTCACAGCGCCGCATCCGGACGATGTACACAAGCTCGAATCGGCACCGTGGGAGTGTCGCGCGATGCACTACGACGCCGTTTACAACGGTAACGAACTTGGATCGGGATCCATTCGCATCACCGATCCGACGGTGCAGGAAACCATCTTCCGGCTGCTGAAAGTCCCGGCGGACGAAATCCAGCGTCGTTTCGGATTTCTGCTCGACGGACTCGCCGCAGGTGCTCCGCCGCACGGCGGTTTCGCACTTGGCTTCGACCGGATCGCCATGCTGCTGGCGGGTTCGACATCGTTGCGCGATGTGATTGCATTCCCCAAGACCACTGCCGCCCGGGCACTGTTTGAAGGTGCGCCGAGTACCGTCAGCGCGCGCGAACTCGCCGCGTTGAACATTGCCGTTTCGCTGAAGGAGCCGTCGTGACAGGTACCACGCTCGTGACGCAGAAAGTTTCCACCGAAGGTGCCGACCTGCTGACGCTGGCCGGTGTGAACGATTCGAACCTGGTCGAGCTCGGGCGCATTCACGGTGTGCGTGTCGGTATGCGCGGTGAGGCGATCACGCTGGCAGGCGACCCGTCATCGGTTGATCGCGCGATGCACACGGCGCAACGTATGGTGGAAGCGGCGCGTCAACGCGCGTCGTTCACGGCCGATGACGTGCTTCGCATGTCCGAAGACACCGGCAGCGAATCAGGGCCGCTCGATCCGTCGCGTCTGGCGCTGCCGGGCATCAAGCGCGTGGTGCAGGCGAAGACGCCGGGTCAGGCCGAGTATCTGCAGAAGATCGCCGATCACGACATTGTGGTGGGTATCGGTCCGGCCGGCACCGGCAAGACGTATTTAGCCGTGGCCGCAGCCGTCGATGCGCTGATGCGCAAACGCGTAAAGCGCATCGTGCTGGCGCGGCCGGCCGTCGAGGCGGGTGAATCACTCGGATTTTTACCTGGAGACATGCAGGCGAAAATCGATCCGTATCTGCGTCCGTTGTACGACGCGCTGGATGAGATGATGCCGCCGGAGCGTGTCATCAAGGCGCTCGAGACGCGGGTGATCGAGATCGCGCCGCTGGCGTTCATGCGCGGCCGTACGCTGAGTGATGCATTCGTGATTCTGGACGAAGCCCAGAATGCGACCAATGCGCAGATGAAAATGTTTCTGACGCGCCTCGGTGTGAACTCGAAGATCGTCATCACAGGTGACAAGACGCAGATTGACCTGCCAAGCCGGGAGCAGTCCGGGCTGATGCAGGTCGAGCGAATTCTGCCGGGAGTGGAAGGAATCTCGTTTCACTACTTCAGCGAAGCGGACGTCGTGCGTCACCGGCTTGTGCGTGACATCATCCGGGCCTACGCACATGACAGTGGCAACTGACCCTCCACAGAAACGACGTGTCGCCCGGCCGGGGCGACGCTGATGGCGATCGTCGTCGAATCGTCGGCTCCAGGACAGCGGGCTCCGCTGAGCGCCCCGCGGGTGGAGGCGCTGGTGTCGCTGACGCTGCGGAAGGAAGGTGTGCGCAACGCCGTGATGAGCGTCACATTTCTCACCATGCGGGCGATGGCGACGATGAATCGCACTCAACTCGGACATCGTGGTGCGACTGACATCATCACGTTCGAACTCACGCGACCGGTTGACTCTGCTCCGGTCACGGGCGATGTGTACATCTGCACCGACGTCGCCCGTGCCAATGCCACAGCGTGGGGCGTTCCGGTGCGTGAAGAGCTGGCCCGACTGGTGATTCACGGCACGCTGCACTCGCTCGGCCT